>CAZVLG010000423.1:0-28376 GCA_964627835.1 uncultured Bacteroides sp. | reverse complement strand
TACAAGGCCAGGGACCTCGCTCTTGTGCGCATTGAGCAACTGCATCCCTTCCCCATCGAGGAGATCCGGAAGATCCACAAGAAGTACAGGAACAACCTGCTCTCCCTATGGGTGCAGGAAGAGCCGGTGAATATGGGGCCCTGGCGCCATATCCAGCAGGAAATGGCAGAGATCCACCCGGAACCCGTCACCCGGCAGGCCAGCGGCAGTCCCGCAACCGGCCTTACCAAGGTCCACCTTATGGGACAGGAGGAAATCATCCAGAAGGTATTCCGGAAATGTGACTGCGAACTGAAAAATATTTATTGCGGACTTCAATGTGTGGTGGGAAGTTCCCGCAAGGAGATATTGAAACAGCATCAATATTTCCAGAAGAAATAAATAATTCCTCACAATTTATTACATTACACCTTCAAACGGACAGCAGATGATTGTTGAAATAAAGGTACCCAGTCCCGGCGAATCCATCTCGGAAGTTGAAATTGCGAGCTGGCTGGTGGAGGATGGGGATTATGTGGAGAAGGATCAGGAAATTGCCGAGGTGGAATCGGATAAGGCCACCCTGCCCCTGATTGCGGAGCAGGCCGGAACAATCAAGATCCTGGCCGGAACCGCTGAGACCATCAGGGTCGGCGAAGTTGTCTGCAGCATTGACACCTCTGCAAAAGCGCCGGGCGGGAAGAAACCCAAGGCAGCCGAAACTACCGAAGAACCGAAGCAAATGGAAAAACCGGAAGCAGCAGGAAAATCCCCTGCCAAAAAACCGCAACCGGAACTGGCCAAGACCGACGCTGCTGCCCTGAAGCTTACAGGGACCACCATCACCGAATCAGGCGATAATGTAAAGGTCTCGCCTGTTGCTGCCAGGATGATGCAGGAAAACGGACTTTCGGTAGAGGATATTGTAAGCGGACTTAAAAGGATCACCAAACAGGAGGTCCGGATGGTCCTTGATGGCGGAGCGGCTCCCCGGGTATCTGTACCCGATGCCCAGACCAGCCGGGGGGAACAGCGACAGAAGATGAGCCGCCTGCGCAGGAAGCTTAGCGAACGGCTGGTAGCGGTCAAGAATGAAACAGCCATGCTCACCACCTTCAATGAGTGTGACATGAGCGAGGTTATAGGCCTGCGTAAGAAATACCAGAACGCATTTGTGGAAAAGCATGGTGTCAAACTTGGTTTCATGTCCTTCTTCGTGAAGGCGGTGACCGAGGCCCTGCGCGTTTTTCCCAATGTGAATTCCAGGATCGACGGAGAGGATGTTGTGACACCCGAATATTACGATATTGGAATTGCGGTGCAGGCCGACAAGGGCCTGATCGTACCGGTCATCCGGAATGCAGAGGGTATGAGCCTGGCCGGCATCGAGGCTGCCATTCTGGATCTTGCAGGTAAAGCCAGGGCTGCAAGGATCAGCCTGGAGGAAATGAGCGGAGGAACGTTTACGATTACCAACGGGGGAGTGTTTGGCTCCATGCTCTCAACCCCCCTGCTGAATCCGCCACAATCCGCCATCCTGGGCATACATAACATCCAGGAAAGGCCCGTGGCCGTTGATGGCCGGATTGAAATACGGCCCATGATGTACATTGCCCTGTCGTATGATCACAGGCTAATCGACGGAAGAGATTCCGTGAGTTTCCTGGTTAAGGTTAAAGAACTGATAGAAAATCCGGTTCATCTGATGTTTGGGGGAAATGACCCGGAAAAGTTATTATTGGAACTTTGAGTCATAAGCTAAACCTTTATGCCTCCAACCTGTCATTACTATTTCCCACCTGAAGAACGGCCCCGTTTTACCCTGAATAGGAAATTCAACAAGATATTCAAGAGTGAGGATCCGCTGGCATTACACAGTAAGATCCGGAAGTACCAGCCTACTCCGCTGATCAGTCTGTCAAAACTTGCAAAAAGTCTCGGCATCAAGGAATTATACCTGAAAGACGAATCGGCGCGTTTTCGTCAAAGCACCTTTAAGGCCCTGGGGGCTACCTATGCCATCCATAAATACCTGGAGGCATCCCCTGGTAAATACACCTTCTGTACGGCAACGGACGGGAACCACGGAAGATCGCTTGCCTGGGCAGCCCGCAGGCAAAAGCAGAAAGCCGTGATCTACCTGCCGGGGCATACGGCCGAGACACGGATAAAAAACATTAAAAAGCAGCGGGCAAAGGTTGTCATCGTGGAAGGTGACTACGATGCCACCATAAAGCAGGCACGCGAGGATGCTGAAAAACACGGTTATATCCTGATCCAGGACACTTCCTGGGAAGGGTATACGGAGATCCCCACCATCATTGCTGCCGGATACAAGACCATGCTCCAGGAGCTTGACGAACTTCTTCACACGAGGATAAGTCCAGGGTTCGATTTTGTTTTCCTGCAGTCGGGTGTGGGCACCTGGGCATCCTCCGTCCTGGCCTACTACCGGAACAGGTATCCCAGGTGCATGCCGAAATTCATAACCGTTGAACCTGTGGAATCCGATTCCCTCCTGGAATCCTGCCGCAAACAGGCATTGTCCAAAACCAGTGGAACACAGGAAACGGTTATGGCAGGACTGAACTGCGGCACGCCTTCGCTCCTGGCCTGGGAGATCCTCAACGCAGGTGTTGACCTCTTCCTTGCCATTCCGGACGAATATGCGATCAAAGCCATGCAGTATCTCTATTTCCCTTTCAAAAACGATACCCAGGTCTTTGCAGGGGAATCGGGGGCCGCGGGTCTTGGGGGACTACTTGCCCTGGCAAACGACAAATCCCTTCAGGAAGCGAAAGAAAAGATAGGGCTGAACGAGAATTCCGTGGTGCTTGTTTTCAATACCGAGGGAGTCACGGACCCAGAGAATTTCGATGAACTGATTTCCCGGGAGCTGGAGATCTGATACCCGATGCATACGAGCAGCGTATTTTTTGCAGGGATCCCTTGCCTGGTCTTGTGCCTTTGTCAGATCGAAAGGGCCTCCCGGTAAAGGTTAATCAGCTTGTCCTCCTCCCTTTCCCAGCATAACTCCTCCGCGGCCTTCCGAAGATTTTTCTCCCATTTCATCCTCAAGTCATCGGAGTCCATCATCTCCCTTACCTGCTGCGCAATCCTTTCCGGATCGGGATCGCCCAATACCTGCCCGATCTGGTAATCCTCTACCACTTTTCGCATCTCCGGGAGATCCGATACCAGCACCGGAATACCGGCCTGTATATAATCGAACAACTTATTGGGCAGGGCATAACGGTAGCTCAGTCCCATGTCCTCCTCCAGCGAGATCCCCAGTGAGGCCTGCCTGGCATAGGCCTTCAGTTCACCGAAAGGCAGCCGGCCCATGAACTCCACCTGCATATCCAGTTTCAATTCCCGTGTCAGCTCTCTCAAATGGCCGGCAATATCCCCCTCCCCGAAGATCTGCAGATGAAATGCATCGAGGTATTGCATGGCCCGGATCATGCGTTCAAGTCCCCTGCCCACATTCAGGGCTCCCTGGTAGATGATGATTCGCCCCGGATCACAGACCAGATGATCGGGCCTTCTGGCTTTTTTTCGTTCGCAATAGGGAAGGTTGCGGATGACCTCCATCCGTATGCCGTACCGGTCCTGATAAGCCCTTGCAACGGATAGACTGACCGTTGATGCGTATTGGATGCGGGGAAGTATCCGTTTTTCTATTCCCATCCAGATTTTCCTTGTCAGGTTGCGGCCTGCCAGTTCGGGCACCTCGGTAAAATACTCATGGCTGTCGTAAACAAGGGGGCGGTTCTTCATCCGGGAAGCCAGGTGACAGGCCAGCAATGTATCCAGGTCGTTGGAAACAAGCAGATCGGCTTTGCGGAAAAGAAGGAAAAGCAGAAGGCGGACATTGAAACAGGCATAGAAGAGCGGACCTTTACGGAACAGTAGCTGCATTCGACGGACCCGGTAAGGCCTTGCGCAGACCGCCTGGCTTTGCGGCAGTTTACGTCCGACGACCAGGATATCCGCCCCGAGTTTAAACAGGCTGCTGGCTGTGCGGTGCACCCGCTGGTCGACCACCAGGTCATTGGTAACTGCAATTATGATCCGTTTTCCTTTCATTGAGGGAAGGGGCTCTGTTCCTTAAACATAGGCATAATTTACTAAACGCAAAAAGGACCTGCACTTATTGTTCAGACAGTTCTGAAACCATTGGTTCCCCGGGAGCGCTTTCGGATTCATCTTAAACTTTGGCTATCTTTACATCATGCCTGAAATCCTCAAGAACCATTCGCTTCGGGGGATGAACAGTTTCCATCTGGACGTTCATGCTGAAGAATATTGTGAATGTAACAGTGTCAAGGACATCCAGCAACTCATTTTAAGTCCCTCGTTCCTGAAACGGAAAACACTTATTCTGGGGGAAGGCAGCAATATTTTGTTTTCGGGGGATTTCCCGGGACTTGTCGTCCGCCCCATGATACGCGGCATTGAGATTATCCGGGAAGATCGCGATACTGTCTGGGTCAGGGCTGGCGCCGGGGAAAACTGGGATGGATTCGTGGCCTGGTCAACCAACTGGGGCTTCGGGGGCATCGAGAACCTTTCCCTCATTCCGGGTTCGGTTGGTTCGAGTCCCATTCAAAACATCGGGGCGTACGGTGCCGAAGTTGAAAATACCATCCAGGAGGTATCGGCCATCGATGTGCTTACGGGACAGGCACTGACCTTTTCAAAGGAAGCCTGCCGCTTCGGATACAGGGACAGTATCTTTAAACGGGAATGGAAGGGCAAATGCATGATCAGCTCTGTCACCTTCCGCCTAAGGAAGAAACCGGAACTGAACCTCAGTTACGGACCGGTTGCAGAAAAAATGTCCGCCGAGAAGTACCAGGATGTCGGGACGCTCCGGAAAATTGTCATCGAGATCCGAAGATCCAAATTACCGGATCCGGAAGAACTGGGGAACGCCGGCAGTTTCTTTAAAAATCCCGTTGTGCCTGGTGATCTGTACGAGAAACTCCTGGAAGAATTCCCCGGGATTCCCTCCTATCCTTCTCCCGGAGGCTCCAGAAAGGTCCCTGCTGCCTGGCTGATCGAGCAATGCGGATGGAAGGGCAAACGTCAAGGAGATGCCGGCTGTTATGAAAAACAGCCCCTCGTCCTTGTTAATCACGGTTCTGCCTCCGGCCAGGACATCCTTGAACTGGCAGCGCTTATCGAAGCGGATGTCATGGAACGTTTCGGGATCGGGCTGGAGAGGGAGGTCAACGTGATTTGATCCGGCTATTTTACAAGCGAGGCAATGGTCCTGGAGGCCGCTTCCAGGATCTCTTCCGCGGTTTCACGATCGACTGCTTCGGCATAGGTACGGATTAAAGGTTCAGTCCCCGAATCCCGTATCATTAGCCATTCGTCCCCGCTGAAAAAAAACTTAATCCCATCCAGGGCTTCCGTCCGGGTTACCCTGAACCGGCCGAATGATTCAATCTCCCCCCTGTAACAAATGTCCATGATCCTTCCGCGTTTCTCTTTCGGAGTTGGGATATCCCTGCGCTGGCAACTAAATACCCCGGTGATGGCATAGATTTCCTTCATTATGGCATCGAGTGACTTGCCGGTTTCTGCCAAGAACTGAAGAAGGGTAAGTCCCATCCAGATTCCGTCGCGTTCAGGCAGGTATCCGCTGATGGAGATGCCCCCGGATTCTTCACCCCCGACCAGGACTTCCTCCGAAAGCATGACCCTGCAAATATCCTTGAAGCCAATGGGGACACGCATTACTTCCAGATCATAATGCCGGCAGAGTTTTTCCACTTTTACCGTCGTTGAAAAACCGGTTACGACCTTTCCCTTCATTTTCCTGTAATTGGCAAGGTAATGAATAAGCATCAGTATGATATGGTGGGAATCGACGTACTTTCCCTTTTTGTTGACCAGTGCAATCCGGTCTCCATCACCATCGAGGGCAATGGCTATATCAAGCTTCTTCGATGACCGCATGAAATCCATCAGTTCCTGCAGGTTTTTTTCCAGTGGTTCGGGCGGTATCCTGCCGAACGTCGGATCGGGTTCGCAATGGAAAAAACGGGAACCGGGGAAAAGCTTTCCGATGGTATTCTGTCCGCTGCCATACATGGCGTCAAAACCAATCTTTAAACCTGACTGATGTATGCTTTCAATATCAAAATAATTCCTGATGAACTGTAGATATAGTGCTTCGAGATCCGCATACCGGATCAGCTCCTGCTCGATGAAATGATCCCATTTCAACAGCTCAAGGTCAAGGCTGTTTTCCGACGAAATAAGGTCCTCGATATTTTTAAGGTCCTCTGTCAGAAGCGGACCCCCATAGCTTCCTTTCAGCTTATATCCGCTATAGGTATAGTTATTATGGCTTGCGGTGATCATGATGCCGAGATCCGCATTCCATTCTTTTACGGCCAGGCTGACCATTGGAGTGCTTACAAAATCATCGGAGATCCTGACATTTATGCCTTTTGATGCCAGCACCTTGGCTGTCGTTTCGGCAAAAAGTTTGCCCTGGAAACGGGTATCGTAGCCAACCACAACCTCGGGATGCTGGTACTTATTGAGCAGCCAGATTGCCGTTGCATTCGTTACCTTTGCCACATTGGCCACGGTAAACTGGTGTGCTATGACACCCCGCCAGCCGTCCGTACCGAACTTGATCTTTTCCATTGAGATGAAATGCTTTCTTGTAAATTAAAATACGGATTTTTTGCCGATTAGTTGAAAATTTTCCGCCGGTTCAAAGCATTCTGGTATGAACGTGCATTTTCGTTATGTTGAGCGAGGGTTCTGGCAAAATTATGGTACCCCGAGAAATCTTCCCGTGCACAAAAATAAAGGTAATCATGCTGCTCGTAATTCAGTACGGCATCGATGGCTGAGATGGATGGAACCACAATGGGCCCCGGCGGCAATCCCCCGTACCGGTAAGTATTATACGGGGAATCAATTAAAAGATGCTTCTTCAGGACCCGGTTCATGTTCATGTCACCGGCGGCATACTTCACGGTGGGATCCGCATGCAGCCGTATGCGCCTGTTCAAACGGTTGATATAGACCCCGGCAATCCTTGCTTCCTCGTCCTGGAATAGGGTCTCTTCATCTACAATGGAAGCCAGGGTCACCACCTCCATGGGTTCCAGTCCCATCCTCTTTGCTTTTCTCAAGCGCTCTTCATTCCAGAAGTCCCTGTATTCCCTCAGCATACGGACCTGGAATTCTTCCCCCGAAGTATTCCAGTAGATCTCATAGGTATTGGGAATGAATATGCCAAGGATGGTTTCCCTGGTCAATTGATGTTTTTCCAGCAAATCTGCATCGGTGAAAAGGCTCAGTATCTCCATGGAATCGGCTTCGATCTGGGATGAAACGATCCCTGCCAGCATCTCCGGTGAACGAATATGGTTGAAAACCAGCTTCACCGGTTCCTGGGTACCGGACCTCAGCATCCCCACAAGGCGGTTATTGCTCATCCCGGACCGGATCCTGTACCTGCCCGGGTTGACGTGCCGGGGGTAATTTTTCTTCATGGCCACCCACCGGAAGTCGGATGAATCTCGTAAAATACCCTGATCGGCAAGGAGCATGAATACATCCTCGAAATCCGATCCTGTCGGTATGAACAGATCGACAGATTCCCCGGCAGGGATACTGACATTATTACGCCAGATCCTGTCGTACATCATAAGCATGCCTGATATTCCGGCCGTAATAAGAAGCAGGACAATTAGTATAATGTACTTTCTCATAAGCAGGCGATAAAAATGGTAAAATTATGCAAGTCTTAAAAGGATTATAACCGTTTTTACAGGAGGCTTAGTATTTTTGGTATATCAAAATCAAACAATTTAAAATGGATAAAATCAAGAGGATTGCCATGATCGCCCACGATAACCGCAAAGATGACCTTATTCAATGGGTGGAGTGGAACTGGGAGATCCTGCAGAAACATCATATTACCTGCACCGGCACTACCGGGCGTCTCGTGGAGGAGGCCCTTAGCTCGAACATGAAAACAACAAGCGGGAAAAAGCCCGTGATCACTAAATTAAAGTCCGGTCCGCTCGGCGGTGACCAGCAGATGGGGGCCCTGATCTCGGAAGGCAAGATCGACATCGTGATCTTCTTGTGGGACCCCATGCATGCACAGCCCCATGACGTGGACGTCAAGGCCCTTCTCCGGATAGCGGTACTGTACAATATCCCCACGGCATGTAACCGCTCCACTGCTGATTTCATGATATCTTCGGTACTTTTTGAGCATCCCTACCAGCAGCAGGTGAAGGATTACCAGGAATACATCGATCGCAGCATAGACGAGGCCTGGTAGCCTGTCCATGAACCAGGGTCCCCCAGGGCTTGAAATTCCGGATTATTCGGGTGGTGGTCTCGCAAAAAAAATCTGGCTCACCCATCCGTGTGCTCACATCCGGCAGATCACGGACAAAGTTTATCGATGGTTCAGTCAACTGGGAGAAGGGGCACCGGCAGGCTGTCCTTGAAGCTCTGGTAACGGTCCGCAAACCGCTCCCCTTCATTACTGCCCTCGAGTTCCCAGTTCGCATATATCTGTTCGACACGGTCTTCCGGCGAGGGGTGGGTACTGAGGAAAATTGGGGTATACCTGGGCTGCCCTTCCAGCTTTTCAAAAAATCCTGCCAGTCCCCTGGGATCGTAATCCGTTCCGCTCAAAAACTTCACGGCATACCGGTCTGCTTCGTACTCATTATCCCTGCTGAATGCCAGTTCTGAAAGTCCGGATGCGAGTCCCGCAGCAATCTCCGCCAGCTGTCCCGGATTATTCCCCAGCAGGATCCCCAGCATGATGCTGATCCCGAATTTCTTGGTCAGGTTATCGGTCGAGTGCCTGCGGTCGCAATGGGCCATTTCGTGGGCCATGACCCCCGCAAACTCCGCCTCGTCATCCAGGAAATGTATGATGCCCGTATAGAAATACATGTGCCCTCCGGGCGCTGCAAAGGCATTCAGCGTGGTATCGTTGTGAATGATTCTCACCACCCATGGGAAACGGTCCGCGTAATGCACCCTGCCCGATGCAAGCAGGTTGTCCCGGATTCGTTCCAGATGCAGGTAAGCCGACCGGTACTGGACCGGGTCAAGCAGTGGAAACTGCACCGGGTCTTCCATGATCATGGTATCCATGGAGGCCCCGAACTCAATGTCCTGGTTGACCGTGAAGAAATTAATGGATTTGTCGTCCTTGCGGCACTGTATGGCGGTGGCAAGGACAGCGAACAGTCCCAAACACAGAGCTATTCTTCTTGGCTTCATTGCAGATATTTTTAGGGTCTGACTTGGGGACAAATATACCACATCCACAGGATCTGTATCCGGTAGGCCCTCAATCAAGAAACAGTCAAAATTACCAGGACCGGAAAGTCAGTTAAGCTTTGCCAGTGCGGCCTTCAGCCTTTTCATCGCTTCCACCAGGTTCTCGTCCGAGTTGGCAAAAGAGATCCGTATGCAATCAGGTGCGCCGAAGGCAGCCCCCGGTACGGTAGCAATATGCCCGGACTCCAGCAGGTACATGCAGAGGTCCCCCGAGTCCTTGATGAGCTGGTCCCCTGCCTTTCTGCCGTAGTAATGGCTCATGTCCGGAAAGACATAGAATGCTCCCCCGGGTACCGAACATTTGACGCCCTCGATCTCTCCCAGGTGGCGCAGCAACAGGTCACGCCTGCGCTTGAATGCTTTGTTCATCTCCTGGGTAGGCGTATGGTCTCCGGTCAGAGCGGCAATGGAAGCGATCTGGGCCACCGATGTGGCGCCGGAGGTGAACTGGCCCTGCAATTTGGTGACCGCCTTGGTGATCCAGACCGGGGCCGCAATGTATCCCAGCCTCCAGCCGGTCATCGCATAGCCCTTGGAAACACCGTTCACGAGTACGACGCGGTCTTTGACATTTTCAAACTGCGCAATGCTTTCATGCTTCCCGACAAAGTTGATGTGTTCGTAAATCTCATCTGAAATAATAATGACCCTCTCATGATCTGCAAGCACACCGGCAAGAGCCTTGAGCTCCTCTTTCGAATAAAGGCTTCCCGTCGGATTGGAAGGTGAGCACAATATCAGGGCCCGTGTGTTGGGGGTAATGGCATCCCTCAACTGCTCCGGGGTGATCCTGAAATCATTTTCCAGGCTTGTATCCAGGATCACTGGTGTCCCATCGGCTATTTTCACCTGTTCCGGGTAACTCACCCAGTAGGGAGCCGGAACGATCACCTCGTCACCCTGGTTTATGATGCACAACAGCACATTGACAATGCTGTGTTTGGCGCCGCTGGAAACGACGATCTGATCTGCGGTATAATCCAGCCCGTTCTGTTTCTTCAGTTTATCAACGATTGCTTTTCTGAGTTCGGGGAATCCTGCAACCGGCGGATAAAATGAATAATTATCGTCGACGGCCTTTTTAGCGGCTTCCTTGATGTGATCCGGCGAATTAAAATCCGGTTCACCAACACTAAGGTTGATAACATCGATTCCCTGACCCTGCAGGTCTTTGCTTCTCTGGTTCATTGCAATCGTTGCTGATGCAGACAATCTGGCTAAACGATCAGATACTTGTTCCATAAATCATTGATTATTAAATTAACACAAAATAACAGGTTTTAATTTGAATTTGTAAAATTAAACTTTTAATCAGAAAATAATTAATATTGCAAGTGAGATTCTGCTAAAAATTTATCAACATGGACATAGCGCTTGAAATTCTCAAATACATACTCCCGGCCCTGATCGTTTTTCTGACGACCTACATCATGATGAAGGGATTTGTAAAAAGCGAGGAACAAAGACGATACAGGGAAATTTCGGAATCCACGCAGAAAACAACCCTTCCCATCCGCCTGCAGGCTTACGAGAGGCTGGCATTGCTGCTTGAAAGAATCTCGCCCGAGTCCCTTATCCTGCGCGTAAACCAGCCGGGCATGACAGCCAAACAGCTTCATTCCGAACTGCTTTCGTCCATCCGGGCCGAATTTGAACACAATCTTTCCCAGCAGGTATACGTCAGCAGCCGGGCCTGGGAACTGATCCGGGCCGCACGCGGTAACGTGATCAACCTGATAAATGCGGCTGCAGACCAGGTCAGGGATGATGCCTCGGCCATGACCCTGAGCCAGAAAGTATTTGAACAGCTTGTCCAGTTGAAAAGTCTACCGACACAGGAAGCACTTGACTCCCTGAAAAAAGAGATCCGGGAACTCTATTAGCCAGGATGGCAGTCCCCGGTCAGTTGCTTATACCGGGCAGTAAATCAGTTCTGCTCCTGGCAGTTATTTAATCAGCTCCACGCTGCGCTTTACAAACCGAACAAGCTCCTCTCCTTTCAGCATATTATTTGAAAGCAGGGCAAGGTCGATGAGTTGCCTTACGATCTTGTTCTTCCCGCCGTATTCGGTCAGCAGGTTCTTTTTCTTATCCTCTGCTTCGGAAATTTTCTTGCCGGTGTCCTCGATTCTATCCTTGAGTTCCTGGGGAACCTCCTCCTCCTTTTTCCCTTCCTTTTCCGTTTCGAGCTTCGTTTTTTCCGCCTTCAGGGGGTCCATTTTATCCTTCATATCCTGCAATTTCTTGCCCAGGGATTTATCCTTGGATTCCATGACCTTGATCACCAGCGTATGGGATGCATTCACCACCAGGTTGTAGGAATCGGGCAAACCACCGTAGAAATTGGGTCCCCCGCCAAGTTCCGACATATCCTTCATCCGCCGGGTCCACTCGGACTGGGTGATGAGCAGGGGACTCTCCTCCTCACCCAGGTTTTCAAAGCTAACCATGTACATGGCCTCCCCGGGAAGCTGGCCCTTGAAGATGGTGCCCAGTTCATCCTGCTGTTCCGGGCTCAGGTCCGTTGCTTTCAGGTCTTCTTTCATGATCAGCTTTTCGATGATGTCCGAGTCAACCCGGGCAAACCTTGAATCCTCGAACTTGGTTTCCAGGTGGTTCAGGAAATGGGTGTCAAGGTGCCCGTCCATCAGCAGGACGTCGTAACCCTTGTTTTTGGCCTTCTCGATGAAGCTCAGTTGCTCCTGCCTGTCCGTTGCGTACAGGTAGACCAGCGTTTTGTTCTTATCGGTCTGGTTGTCCTTGATGAGCTTTTCGTATTCTTCGTATGTAAAATACTTGTCGTCCGTATTCTTCAGGAGTGCGAATTTCTGGGCGCGGTCGTAAAACTTCTCCTCCGTCATCATGCCATAATTGATGAACAGCTTCAGGTCATCCCATTTTTCCTCGAATTCCTTGCGCTCATTCTTGAAGATCTCCTCCAGGCGGTCGGCCACCTTTTTGGTTATATGGCTGGAGATTTTTTTAACATTGGGGTCTCCCTGCAGATAACTCCTGGAGACGTTCAACGGGATATCCGGGGAATCAAGCACACCATGCAGCAGGGTCAGGAATTCGGGAACAATCCCCTCGACCGAATCCGTTACGAAAACCTGGTTGCAGTAAAGCTGGATCTTGTTCTTCTGTACCTCGATATTGCTTTTTATGCGGGGGAAGTAAAGGATCCCCGTCAGGTTGAACGGGTAATCGACATTCAGGTGGATGTTGAACAGCGGTTCTTCAGACATCGGATAAAGGTCCTGGTAAAACGTTTTGTAATCCTCGTCTTTGAGTTCGGCGGGCTTTCGGGTCCACAGCGGCCGGGTCTCGTTAATGATCCGGTCCCTGCCGGTCTCCACGTACTTGTCTTCCTTCCACTCCTTCTCTTTTCCAAAAGCGATCTCGACAGGCAGGAAGCGGCAATAGCGCTTAAGCATTTCCTCGATCCGCGATTCTTCCAGGAACTCCTTCGAATCCTTATCAAGGTGAAGGATCACATCCGTGCCCAATTCTTTTTTATCAAGGTCCTCGATGGTGTATTCCGGACTTCCGTCGCAGGTCCACTGTACGGCCTTGCTTCCCTTCCTGTAGGATTTTGTCCTGATCTCGACCTTGTCCGATACCATAAAGGAGGAATAGAAACCCAGGCCGAAATGCCCTATGATGGCATTGCTCTGGTTCTTGTATTTCTCAAGGAATTCCTCCGCGCTGGAAAAAGCGATCTGGTTGATGTACTTCTTGATCTCCTCACCGGTCATCCCGATCCCCATGTCGGAAACGGTCAGGGTTTTGTTCTTTTTGTCCAGGCTTACACGGATCTTCATCTCTCCCAGTTCTTCCTTGTACTCGCCTGCGGAAGCGAGCGTCCTGAGTTTCTGGGTGGCATCCACGGCATTGGAAATGAGTTCCCTGAGGAAAATCTCATGTTCTGAATAAAGGAACTTCTTTATGATCGGAAAGATGTTTTCGGTGGTAATGTCAATTTTACCTTTTTGCATTTTATATAATTATTTAATGATTATTCTGAAGCCGCATGTTTCAAACAGCATGCCATTGGCGGGTAACTGACAATTCGTCATAGGCACACCGCCAATCTGCTTGGCACAGGCAGAAAAGTGCAATTCCCGGTGAATCCCTCCGATCACTAACGATTCCTGACGTCCAGGTCCGCCCTGTATTCCCATATGCCCCTCCTGAACTTATAACCGTCGTAGGAAAAGTCAGGCGCATAGAAGCGCGGATGGGCCTTGAGTTCGGGTTCGATGGGTGCAAGATGGTCGTAGACGATCATCTTCAGATCCGGATTGTAGCGCAGGCTCATGGCCACATCCCCGGAATATTCAAATACCACCCGGTGCTGGATGCCTGAAGGGGTATTGAAAACCGGTTTGCCGAACTGGGGATTCATCTCCTCGTCGAAATGGAGGATATCAATGATCTTTTTATCCGACCAGCGATCGTGAAAATTATATCCCATCAGGGTATAGGTAATTTCCTTGCCATGCTTCTCCCTCCGGAGATCGTAATACAATGCTCCCGGCCACATATCCCTGCCCGTCTGGGCATGGAGGAGGTCGGGAATGTCTTCGATCCGGTTGTTGAGCACATAAACCTGGCAGGGGGTCTGGCGGTCGAAGCAGACCTGGACGATGCCGTGGTATTCGTGCTCATAGGCACTCATCGGGATGTTCCAGGTGAAAATCCTGAACAGCCGGTCATCGGAATCCAGTATGCCTACCCGCTTTTTCAGGCTGTCAAAACGGTAATCAAAAGATTCCGGATTCGCCAGTATCCCGCTCATATAATCAATGACCCGGGCATTCAGTTCCCTTTTCGATTCGGGGGTTTCCAGCCATTGAAACTGCACAAACAAACGGTAGAGGCTGTCCTCCGGGGCAGCAGGGGTTCCGGGTTGGGAACGGGCCGGCACAATCCCAAAACCGAGGGCCAGTATGATAAGGATCCTGTACATCACAACAAATATAACTGAGATATGAATAGATTAGTATGGAAGGGGAGGAAAACTGTTGGGGCTGGATCAGGCCAGGAGTTCCAGCAGGCCGTTCAGCTGCCGGCAGACATCCCGGATCTGCCTGGGGGAAATGGTAAGAGGGGGACTCACACGAAATGCCGTATCGTGGAACAGGAATGAATCGGAAACGATGCCCTGCTCAATGGACAGTTTAAGGAAGTCCCTGATCATTTCTGAGCTCCCGAGCTCCACCGCCAGGTAGAGTCCCATTCCCCTGATCTCCTTTATCAACGGATGGTTGAGCTGCTCGCGGAAAAGCTGTTCTTTTTCCCCCGCCAGTCCGATCCAATCCCCCTCCAGTAGCAATTCCAGGCTGGCAAGTCCCGCCGCACAGGAGACCGGGTGGCCCCCGAAGGTAGTGATGTGTCCGAGCATGGGATCGGAACGAAGTGTTTTCATGATCTCCTGGGATGAAATGAAAGCCCCCAAAGGCATGCCTCCCCCGAGTGACTTGGCAAGGACCAGCACATCGGGGACCACATTCCAGTGTTCAAATGCAAAGAGGGATCCCGTCCGTCCGAATCCAGTCTGAACCTCGTCAAATACCATCAGCGCCCCCGCCCTGTTGCAGCGATCACGAATCTCCTGAAGAAAGCCCTTATCAGGCAGGACAATGCCTCCCTCTCCCTGGATGGGTTCCATCATGACGCATGCGATCGTTCCATCAATCTCATCCAGGCTGTTAAAATCATTGAATGGTAGAATTATGGTTCCGGGAGGAAGGGGGCGGAATGAATTTTTGAACCCCTCCCCTCCCATCACACTGAGCGCTCCGGCAGTACTTCCGTGGTAAGCATTTCGAAATGCAATGGTCCGGTAGCGTCCTGTATGCCTCCTGGCAAGTTTCAGGGCACCTTCGACAGCCTCGCTGCCGGAGTTTACAAAATATGTACACTCCAGGCTTCCCGGGAGGTTCTCGGCAAGCCTTGCGGCAAGCTCCACCTGGGGTTGCTGGATCAGTTCCCCGTAGACATGCAGATGCGTATAACGCTCGAGCTGCCCGCGGATAGCATTTAAGATGCCTGGATGCGCGTGTCCCATATTGCTGACGGACACGCCGGAGACCAGGTCCACATATGCTTTTCCATCAGGATCGTAAAGAAAAATCCCTTCGGCTCGTTCCACTTCAAGAAGGTAGGGGAAGTCCGAGGTCTGGGCAATGTACCGAAGAAATAAGTCCCGGTTGGAAGCCATTACTTAACCATCAGGTTGATGTCTCCCATCAGCTTGTCCTTGTAGGATTTCCCGATGGGAATGGTTTTGGTGCCGTCCTGTATGCGGATCAGAACGGAATTATCCTCAATAACCTCGATGCTGCCCGTGTTGACAATGTAGGAACGGTGGACCCTTGTGAATTTATCCGCAGGCAGTTTCTGCTCGATGGCCTTCATGGTGAAATGGATGGTGTATTTGTCATCGAAAGTATTGAAAATCACATAGTTCTCAAGGGCTTCCACCCACAGGATATCGTCGTACCTCAGCCTTACCAGGGTGGAGTTTTTCTTGATGAATATCTCGTCCTTTCCGATCTTGTCAAGCCCGTTCCTTACCTGATGCCGCTTCCTTGCCCTTTCAATTGCTTTATAAAAACGGGCATAATTAATCGGTTTGACCAGGTAATCGGTTACCTCATGATTAAAGGCATCAACGGCATACTTATCCTTTGAGGATATGATCACTACCTGGGGACTAATCTTCAGCGAATCGAGGAACTCCATTCCCGACATGTCCGGGAGCTCCACATCCAGGAAGATTAACTGGATATTGCTGTCCCTGTTCAGAGAATTAATTGCATCCACTGCATTATTATAGGTTTCGACCAGGTTCAGCTCTGCCGTTTTATTTACAAACTCCTCAATAATACGAAGGGACAGCTTGTCGTCCTCGATAATAATGCAATTCATTCTATTTCAGTTTAGTCAATGATAAAATTTAATTTATCACTCCTAACATCCTATTCATCAAATATATGAAATATATCCTTACGATGTCAAGATGGATAAGAATAATGCGGAAGTCAGACTTATTTTGAATTAATCAAGATTAGTTCCGGTTTCGGGGGACTTCCCCCGCAGGTGTTTTATGGATTTCCGGAGCCACCGGATCATGAGTTCATCCTTTTCAGCATCGTCCAGTTGCCAGTCCACTTCAGAATGATGCAGCTTCCAGGTAAGATGGTGCAGAATGACAGCGGCTGAAACAGATATATTGAAGCTATCGGTAAATCCGTAGATAGGGATCCGGAGTAATGCATCGGCCTGTTCCAGCACGTATGGTGTCAAACCCGTAAGTTCGGTCCCGAAGAAAAGGGCAAATTTCCCGGCACCCACATCGAAGTCCTCCATCGAAACGGATGTCTCAGCGCTTGTGGTTGCGACGATGCGATAGCCTGTTTTTCTTAATTCGGCAAGCGCTGCCGGGGTATTGAATTCTTCAGCCCTGTACCGGGTCAGGTCCAACCATTTATTTGCCCCCATTACGACATCCGGATTGACCCTGTATTCGTTCTTGTTTTCGATGATATGTACGTCCTGGACGCCGAAGCATTCACAGGAACGCAAGACGGCACTGGCGTTGTGGGACTGATAGATGTCTTCGAGGACAACGGTGATGTAGCGGGTCCGGTGTTCCAGGACCCGTTCAAACAATTCAAGACGCCTCTTCGTTATGAAACCGGATAACTGACTGATCAGCTTTTTCGGGTTTTCCTCCATGCAAACAAAGAAACAAAAAAAAAGGAGCACGATCGTGCTCCTTCATGTTACAACATGATATCTTTATTACACAGCACCTGATAAGTCTGCTCCAGCTTTGAACTTGACGACTTTCTTGGCAGCAATGGTGATGGGCTTGCCAGTCTGGGGGTTTCTGCCAGTCCTGGCATTCCTCTTAGACACTGAGAAGGATCCAAATCCGACCAGGGCTACCCTGTCACCTTTTTTGAGCGCTCCGGTGGTTGTCTTCACGAATGCATCCAAAGCTCTTTTTGCATCGGCCTTAGTCAAGTTAGCATCGCCGGCGATAGCATCTATTAATTGTGCTTTGTTCATAATAAATAAATTTTAGGGTTAGTAATTCTAGAGAAACTCATATTTTATTACAAATATAGACTATTATTCATCTTTAGCAAGTTTGAGCAAAAAAAAATGCCGGAAATGTTGATAAAATGTACATTTCTGTTAACTAAGCCCTCCGTATCCCCTATAAAGACTGCTGTTCTGGGGTTCCGGACTTTTTCTGTGGGCAAGCCCTAAATATCTGATAATCAGGTGGAAATGGATTTTATGTAATTTTACGAAATATGTCTTAATTTTGCCCCAACGGAGAAATGGCAGAGTGGTCGAATGCGGCGGTCTTGAAAACCGTTGTCCGTTCACGCGGACCGGGGGTTCGAATCCCTCTTTCTCCGCAAAACCCCATCATACCGTGCCCTGGCGCGGTTTTTTATTTGGCCGGCCCCCGTAAAAAGCTTGCTTTTGTAAGGGGGTTGGGCAAATAAAAAAGTACACGGAGTGTATGATGGGGTTTTGTTGGGGGCCAAATAAGGGATCACGACGAGCGAAGCGAGGCGTAATCCCCTTCACTTCATATCAAAACTCAGGATCCCCCACTTGTATTTCTTGCCCCTGGTCCCGTAAATCTTCATCTGGTTTCCGGAGGTCTGCCTGCATGAGCGGGGACAGGTAATCGTCTCCGCATCCCCGGAACTGAACAGTGCCTTCCGGGTGATATTCCCCTTACCATCGATCTCTGCGCAGACCACTACGGATTCCTTGCTTTTCTTGCGGAAACGATGGACCTCCCCGGGAGCGGCCGTAAGGTTCTTCGGATTGTCGTTGTAGATCAGGTAGATCTTATCCCCGACATAGGCGGAGGCAAAGGAAGAATACATGCCCCCGTCTGCCGCGGTATGCTGTTTTTTGGGTATGAGATCCACAAAGTCAATGATCCCCTCCGGGCTGGCTTTCAGTACGATGATATTATCGAACTCATAATTCATCCATTTTACGGTGAAGGTGGTAGTGGTCTGGATCCAGTAATCGCTCCCGTAGGAATAGGACAGGTAGGTCATCGAGGCAGCCGTTTCATACTCGGTGAATTCCTCGGCCAGCAGCAATGCCGTGCCATCATCCAGGAAGTGAAGGTTCCTGAGATTTACATTCTTAATTTCCTTTCCCCTCGAGGCTGCATCTGCCGACATGAAATAGGTAAGGAAATCTTCATCAAAGGTTTTGTAGTTTTCATGCCTTATCCCGGAAGATTCAGGGTCAAGAACCAGGTAGAAAGCTCCGGCTATCGTGTTAGTTTTCAATAAACTGTATTGATCGGAATAAAATCCCACACAGACAATATCCCCGCCCGGGCGGTAGGCGAACCTCATATCGGTGATGAGCTTATCCCCAAGCGAAACCGTTTGCTCCATATAATCTTTCCCCTCGTTGGCGAACACGAAGAAATGGAATTCGTAATTTGGCTTCCCCTGTCTTACTTTCCGTTTCGAATCCCTGTATACCGAAGCCATCACCCTGACGGTTCCGTTTGGGTCGATGTCAAAATCCTCGGGCTGGAACAGTTCCTCCTGGTATGGAAGGGTGTGGAACCGTTTCCACTGGAGGTTAAAATCCCGGTCAAACACATGGAGGCTCACCAGGGTTTTACCGGTTCCCGGTTCCGGTGCGGCATGGAAAACATAGATCTTATCATTGGCCACCTTCAAAGAGTACAGGTTCACAAATCCGAAAAGGCCCCTTTCATAGGGCACCTCGGCCACGGCCCGGATATTTTCACTGACCAGCAGGGTTCGGGGATCTATGTCCTGTACCGACAGCACATTCATCTTATCGCTCCGGCGCAGGTGGTAGGTCACCAGGTACATTTTACCCTCGTTCTGGAATATCCCGTCAAAGAAACGGTCACCGCCGGTATGTTTTATCTTGAATTTTTCGGAGCCAGTCAGCCTGCCATCCGCATCAAAATGTTCAACATAGCGCAGGACATTGCTGACCTGGCCATTCATGTATTTGTACCTCTCCCTCAGGGAGTAAAATCCACCATCCGCCTCTTCAAAGATGGTGTAGCTCTGTTCCTTTTCCTTCCCCGGCAGCGGAAATTCAGGTCCCCAGTGTATCGAGATGTCCGGGAACTGCGCGTCCGTTGGACTCAGGCACATAAAGGCAATCAGGAAGGAGCATATTACTTTTTTCATCATTCCTTAGGTTTAGGGATTCATTAGGATTCAGATAAACGGAGACATTAACCTTATATAAATTTAAGATCTATCCGGAAGCAATGCAATTATACCAGGAATATTTTCTGGGTATGCCGGGTTCCCCAAAACCCCCATTTTAATGGTTGAGGAGTCACGATTGCTGTGATTATCTATTGCCTAAGCAAATAAAATTCAGTAATTTAGTTCTTAACAAGCAGTATTGCCAGGGTTAACCGCTTTAATAACATGAAATTACGAGTTCCCCATCTTTTCTTTATCTTCATCGCATATATTCTTGTATCCTGTGATCCATGGACCCTGGAAAAGAGACCGGACCATGATTTCATCACGTTTGTAACCACCATTCAGGACAATGCAGACAAAGAGTGCTGGGGGATCCTGTATGATAACGGGGGATATATTATTGCAGGTACAAGGGAGGAGACCGGATCCGGGAACCCGGATGTCTATCTGGTTAAAGTCAATGAAGAAGGAACAAAACTGTGGCATTCCAGCTTCGGCGACAGCGACGCGGAACAGGGCACTTCCATTGTCAAACTTTCCAACAACCAGGGATATGCAATTGCTGGGAATAAAAATGTCGGGGGGACCGATTGGCAGATATACCTTATCAATACGAATCTCCAGGGGAACAAAATATGGGAAGAAAACTACGGCTGGATCAAAGAAGACAAAGCTTACTCCCTGGTGCAGCAACCGGATATGGGTTTCCTTCTGCTCGGCCATTCCCTGACCTGGGAGGCTGCCAGCATGGGAAAAGAAGTTGTGGTATATGAAACGTTTGCCGACGGATCAGAACAAACCAGGTATAATTTTGGCAACCCGGTTGAAAATGGCAGCGATCTGGATGATTACGGATATTCGATTATCGGTACCGGTGATGGACATTATGTTATGCTGACCGCCTACGAGGATAAAAACTACCCTGGTCAGCATAATATTCGCCTCATAAAGCTCGATGCCTCCTCCCTTTCCGTGATCTGGGACCGGACCCTGATCGAGAACTGTTACCTGATCAATGCATCCCTTGTCCGGCTGGCCGACGGATATGCTGTTCTGGGTGCCCTGACCGGCAACAAACTGTCCCTGGTCCGGACCGATCTCGAAGGTATAAGCCAATGGCAACGTTCCTATGACAACAGCGACTGCGAACTCGGAGCCTCGGTCTGCCAGACACAGGACAATGGGTTCCTGCTGCTGAGTTCCGGGATGACCCTGATCAAAACCGATGCCGGGGGACTTGAACTGGAGCGGTGCGATTTTAACGGGGATGCACTCGGCAACCGATGCATAATGCAGGCCAGCGACGGAGGATATGTCTTTGCAGGGGTGTTTGAGAATGGGACAAGTGGATTAAAGGAACTGAAAATTGTAAAGATGTATCCCGATATCACAAACTCCTCCCCGGATTTATAAATCACCTATCCAGGCGGCCGGACTTTCAGCTCCTACTCCTTAAAAAATTTCCTGATGATTACCTGGTCCCTCATTACAGCCTGTATAATGTATATTCCGGCCCTGAACGTCCCTATATCAATCTCCTCCCTTACCAGTCCAGGTTCACAAAGGATTTGATGCAGGGAAACCGGTTGGCCTGTTTCAGAGAATATGCGGATCACAGTTGCTCCCTTGTACACTGAATTAAATTCAACCGTCAGGGTGTTCCCCGCCGGGTTCGGGTAGATCTTGAACTGACTCTGGGTGACATCATCCAGGTTATCGACGATCGGTACATTCGACCATTCGGCCCGGAATCCGAGTCCTCCGTCCTGCCCGTCGGTGACAAACCGTACGAACATGTCGCTGCCGGCACCGATCAGGTCGGGCGGTGGACTTGCATTATGATACTCCCCGATCAGTGGAGCGGTCGCATCCCCCCCGTCGTATACCCGGACATAATCCCCCTCCAGTACGTCAAAAGGCTGCCTGAAATGCAGGTAAATACTGTCCACCCCGCTGGGAAGGATGGTCCACGAGCAGTTCAGGTTGTCTTTGTACAGGTTGTTCGTGCAGCCGAAATTAAAGGTCCCGGTGGACCCGTAGAAGGGGTCCTCGCTGCTGCAGGCGGGGCAATACACCCACAGGCCGATAGTATCGTAATCCTTGCAGCCATACTGGTTTGTCCCCTCCAGGAAATAGGTCGAATTCTCCGTGGGTGAGGCCGTGACCTGGGCGCCGGTGGTGCCGCTTAACCCGGATGCCGGGCTCCACACATAGGTAAGGGCACCTGAGGCAGTCAGGTTCGTGCCTATACCCTGTTCGATCGGGTTCTGGCCGGGGGTGATGGCAATCACCGGATTGGGATGGATCAGGATGGTGACCGGGCTGGTCGCCTTGCAGTCCGTAGCATCGATGGTCTCGGTCAGCGTGTAGGTATAACTGCCCGGATCGGCGGGCTGTACCACCGGGTTTGATGACGTGGAGGTCCACCCGTCATGGCTGGAAGTCCACGCATAACTGTTCCCGGCAACCGCCTCTCCGCCCAGCGAGAAATCCTGGGCGGCGGAATGGCAGATCGTCCGGTCCTCCGTTACATAGGCATCGGGATTGGGGTTAATGGTGAAGGCCACTGAATTGCTCCTGCTGCAGTTCGTGGCATCGATGGTTTCGGTCAGGGTATAGCTGATCGATGCGGTCGGGGTGACCGTGGGATTTGACAGCGAACTGGTAAATCCGGCGGGATTCGAAACCCAGGAGTAGGAATTCCCGGCCACGGACAATGACCCGATCTGGTAGGCCTTGGTAGCGCTGCTGCACAGGACCTGGTCTGCGAGGACTGCCGCAATGGGATCGGGATGGACCGTGATGAACACGCTGTCGCTGGACTGGCAGCCGGTCGTATCGATCGTTTCGGTGAGGAAATAACGGTAGGTGCCGGGGTCGGTCGGTTTGGCAACCGGGTCGGAAAGCGTGGAGCTCAGGTCCCCCGTCCAGGCATAGCTGTGCGATGTTTTGCCCGTGGTCCCCAGGTAATAATCCTGCGTATCCACCTCGCAGATCACCTCATCGTCGATCACGAAAGGTTCCGGCAGGCCATGGATGGCCAGGGTAATCAATTTGTTCAGGCTTTCGCAGCCGTCCAGGGTCTGGGTGAGATAGAAAGGATAGATCCCGACCTCCGAAATCCCCGTTACATATTTATTACCTGAATGCAGCAAAGTTAGCCTCTCCGCATCGCTGTACCACCGGATGGAATCCCCGCTCGCATCCAGGTCGGGTACGGTTTCACCAATGCAGACTGCCTGACTGTCCGCCTCCGGGATGTCCGGCCTTGGCTTTATCCGCAACGTGTCGTATGCAGGACCGCTCTCGCATCCAAAGATGGACTGTGTCGGGAAGTATGCATAATCCCCGGCAAGGGTATCTCCCGAAGAATAGGTATCTCCGTTGTGAACAGGGCTGCTCAGTCCTTCATCCGAATACCACTTTATGTTCTCACCCACCGCTGACAGGTCGGGAACCGGGCTTCCGAAACAGGAGATGAACGTTTCATTTGCCGGAGGAGCCGGGATGGAATGTATGGTAAGCACGGAGGTGTCCGGGTCGCTTTCGCAGGCATCCGTGGTCTGGGTTACATAGTAAGGATAAACTCCCACATCCGTTATTCCGGTACTGTAAGAAGTCCCGCTCCCCACCTGGCTGGTCAGGGTTTCATCTTCGTACCATTTCAGGTCCGTACCTGTTGCGGCGAGATCCGGGGTGGTTTCCCCGTAGCAGATCGTCTCATCCGTGGCAGGCGGTATCCCGGGGGTGGTATTAATGGTCAGGGTGACCGTATCGGCCTGGCTCTCGCTTTCGTGAACGGTCTGGGTCGCATAATAGGTGTAAGTTCCCGCTGAGGTCTGTCCGCTGGTAAACGTGCTTCCCGAATGCAGCAGGACCGTAAGCGCACCGTCACCATACCACTTGATGTTGCTGCCCGAAGCCGTCAGGTCCGGAATGGCCCGGGTTGTACAACCGGATGTATCTTTTGCCACAGGGGGCAGGCAGAATTCGTCCGCCCCAATATCGGGTGCTGCAGGATCCCTCATCTCCCCGTCGATATCATCCGTAACCTCTGAGACAGGGGTCGCGGCGTCGTTCAGGAAAGGATTCGGAAAATGTGGATCATCCTCAACGGGGAACTTGGGATCTAGTGATACTGAATTGGCGTCCTGGCCCGATGCACTCTGCCATGCAGAGAGATCGGATTGGTCCACCGAATTCCAGAATCCAAGGCTAATCCCGGAAGAAAACAGATCATTGTAATCACTGGTCATACCGGTAGTTTCTTCACTATAGAAAGCGTAGCCTCCAGCCAGGTTAGCTATGATGTTGTTTTGTATATTAAGTCCTGAACTTGTTGTCCTGAGATAGATTGCCATCGAAGTGGCAAGTCCCCCGCTTACAATAACATTATTATTTAAAAACTTCTGGTTAATTGTATTCCTGATTTGTATACCGTGACAATAGCTACCGGCAATATCTGAATGCAGACTAATATGATTATTTGAAATTATTCCTTCATTACTCGGATTGCCCTCACAACCGAGGAAATAAATACCATAACCCCCAGTTGAATTAGGAGCAGTCATTATATTTCGGCTAATGATCAGGGTGCCATCACTGTAATAGCATCTTATTCCGTAATAAGATGATGCAACAGAGGAGAAAATGTAGTTGCCTTCAATGACCGGAGATTTATGGCTGTACATGCGGATTGCATTTTCGGTCTGATCAATAAAGCGGTTGTTCTTTATTTCAGTCCCTGTCGTAGCGTCCGGATGAATGCCGACAAGGTCAATTCCATAGCTCCCGTATTTCAGGTGATTATTCCTGAAAATATAATTACCCCCGATATAGTCCGTCGCCCCGTTAAATAGTTCTCCTTCTACGATGCCGGCAGATTGTGATCCAATTATCTGGTTGTTGAAGAAATGATTACTCCAGGCAAAGTGGATCATATAGAAAACATTTGAATAATCAGTCCCCCCTGTTGATATCGTTAAGTTCCTGAAAGTAAAGTGATGAGCTCCATCCATCCTGACTGTAAAATTATCTCCGCTTCCTGAGGGGGTATAGGTGAGTTCGACTGAAGAACTGTCGCCGCTAGCGGACTGAAAGGTCACCCTATTTGATTCCGATATATTATGGATATCTTTTAATGTGATCTGTTCAGTGTAGGTACCGTCAACCACACTGAAATTAACAGCAGCTCTCAACCCGCCATTATCAAGAGCCTGAACAGCTTCTGTAAAGGATGAAAAATCGCCTGAGGGCCCTATGGTATAGTCCCCTCCCATTGCGCTGTATATGAACTCATCTGCCCCCATGCAGGGATTGCTCCCGTCCCGGGTTTCTCCGTCCATATCGAGGGTTACTTCCGGTACCGTCGTTCCTGATTGAAGTAAAAGATTTGCAGCATGCAGATCCGAATCTGTAAAATAGACAGGATCGGCATTGATCGAGTTTGAAGCCTGCTGGGTAGCACTCTTCCAGCTTGCAAGATCAGGAACATTGACATTCCAGTAAGCCAGGTTGACTCCTGTTGAATAAAGATCATTATAATCCGTTGTCACACCGCTGGTTACAAAGCTGTAAATTGCATATCCTCCAGCTGCATTCTTGAAAATATTATTTTTGATGAATATGGAGGAGGAACCGGAAGCTATTTCCAACCCCTTACTGTCAGACCTTGTTCCGGTAAGGTTTATTGAATTATAGTAGATCTCATGATAAGTGGAGTTCACACATCTAATTCCATAACATGGATTTCCAAAAGTGTTCATATGAACAGCATTGTTAGCAATCAGCTGCTCCGTTCCGCTTTGCCCGTTACAACTGGTAAAGTATATTCCATACCCGCCGAAATTATTCGACCGGTCAACACTATTATTTCTGACAATGACTCCACCGTCACAATACCTGCAATATATCCCGTAAAAGTTGGTAGAGGATGAATTGCTTGTGATCGTATTCCCTTTAACCATGGCAGCATCCTGGTATTCCAGGGCTATGGCCTTTAGGTACTGATCCGTGAATTGGTTACCGGAAACCAGGGTTCCATTATTGTTGCCCTTGAAGCATATGCCGCAAGAACCGTTAATAAATTGGTTGTCCTGAAATGAGTTATTATGTTCGCTTGTGCCATAGCTTGAATAGACCAGGGCCCTGTCCTCCGATTCATCACTTGTCGAAACGCCCTCAATCCGGTCACCAATAAGCCGGTTATTGGTTGAATTGCCTGTAAATTCAATCACCCTCGCATACGTAGAACCGGTTGCAGAGATCGTCATGTTCCTGAAACTGACATAATCGGCACCGTTGAGTCTAACCGTATAATTATCTGTGCTCGTGGTGGATGCCCAAGTCAGTGTAACATCGGGACTGTTCCCGCTGAGAGACTGGAAGACAATGGTATCGCTGGAAGATGTTCCTGTTATATCTGGTATGGAGATTTGCTCGGTATAGGTCCCTGAAACAACATAGAATACTAAAGGTCCGCTAATACCATAGGTAGTCAGCGAATCGATGGCATCTGCAAATGTTTCAAAGTTCGAGGGAACAACACCGATGGTCCTGGAACCGCTGAGCCCCTGTGAAAAAACATTCACGCAGGAAATCAGCGTAGTAATCAGTATGACAATTCTCTTTGTATTCATATCGAGTTATATTCAAAAATTTACAGGATTGTTTGCGATTTATCGGATCCCTGCTGAAAATTCATTCTTTCTTTTTTACTGGCTCGGAACCATGATCCACCGGATATTGCAAATAGATGGCCTTTGATGTGAGAAGGCATCTGAGTATATTACCGAGGAACCGGTTTTTCAATTTATGATACGTTCCATTGTAGACCGGCTTGTCCATAACCGAAAGCCTCAGGCTGGGATCTGCCTCCTCATCCAGGTCGTATAATGGGATCAGGTAACTGCCATTGAGATTGTCGGACACCCTGCCTGCCCTGCCGTCCGAAAGCTCGACCTCTATCTGCCGGCCGAAGCCCGGGCCAAGGAGGTTGCCGAATTTATCCTTGGGTCTTACGTATAATCGAACCGGCAGATCCTTCTCGGGAATGGCTTTGAAAACAAAGAGCCTCGAACGGAACCTCCTTGACTGGCCATAATTGATCTGTACCGAATTGGACCCCTTCCGGATAAAAGGCCCCGGATTGCCGGTGGTGCCAGTGATATTGTACTCTATCCTGTAAACCCCGGGGATTTTTGTATCGCTGAACGATGCCGTATAGGTGCCATCCCCGTTATTGGCCAGTGGAATATCTATTTTTTCGGGTATTACCGCCCGGGAGAGCTCCTGGTTCCTCATCAGGAGATTGTACTTCTTATCTGCATAGCTGGGCAAATCATGCAGGATGCTGTCGGATTTGCTTTTTTCCTTGATATACTGAAATTCCTCCTGGTAATTAAGTCTCCAGCTTCTTTTAAGTGTCCTTGCCGAAGTCTTCGATACGATTTTGCCGATTTTCTGAGCCGGTTTGTATACGCTTGCCTGAACCTTGGCATCTTTGACGGGATATCCTCCGCTTGCCAGTTCGACCACAACCTGGATTGGTATTCCTGCCAACCGGTCCCTGATTTCAAGTATTCCATTGTAATCTATCGTGTGGTTATCCACGATGGCACTTGCCTGGTAGGCAACACCGGGCTCACCGCTGATCATCATTTTCCAGTCCCCCTCGGCCGGTACGGTCCGATCACCCATCTTTGCAGGCAGATCAATGGAAAATATCCGGTAATGCGGCCCGTCTGATATCCGGCCCGCGTCCGTAAGATCGATCAGGTCCTTCTCAACCCTGAATCTGAAACTGGCATTATCGGCCTCATCTCCCGTCAGGATCATCAGCAGGTGATCCGAATGTTTATCAACTGTAAAAGTCTCGGTCCGGCTCCCGGAGGATAAGGAATTGTAACGGTAATCTATTAGCTGGGGACTGCACTCGCTCAATATCTCATCGAAGCTTTCTGTAAGGAACTCATGGAATTGCAAACCATGATCTACAGGGGTGAGATTGGACTTTCCACCAGTTACGCCCGCAAGGTCAGTCATCAACGTTGCATAACTGCCGGTTGCGTTAATCGCAATTGTATGAATATCAATATCCAGGTTATTAATGATCGGATTGTCCGAAAGTGTTATATTCGAATTTCCAAAAGGCGGATCATAGGGATAACCGATCGGCTCGACACCGAAAGTTAATTGCCCCGAAGTGTTTTCAACGATCATTGGATTATAGTTCTGCATGCCGTCCGAAACAAGAATGATGTGCTGATCGTGGCTGCCTGAAAGTCCCTCGAGGGTTTTGATCGCCTTATAGAGTCCTCCGCCCATGGCCGTATAATTGCCCGTCTCGGTTGCACCGACCTCCTGCCTCAGTAAAGAAATGCCTGTTTCATCCTGGAATTCAACCACGTTGGGATTATCCGGGGTAACATAGCTTTCAAAGTATACGGCACCAATGCGGTCGCAATTCTTAAAATAGTCCTGGATGAATACAGGATCCAGTAATATTGCAATGGCTTCCTGCAGTTTCTTAAGTTTTGATTCCGTCGGGTCCGGCGCACCGGCACTCCCACCCATGCTTCCCGAAACATCCAGGACCAGCATGATATTATATGGATAATTCTTTACCGTCCAGGATGCGATCGTGGTAAACCCGGTGCCCGGGCATCCCGTACAGCCGTCACGCTTGACCTGGATTTCCACAGAATTATGTCCTGTCGTGGAAAGATTGGCCCCTGATGCATACGAAGTCCAGCTGCCCCCGTCATAACGGTACTCATAGGTATC
>CAZVLG010000422.1:0-2697 GCA_964627835.1 uncultured Bacteroides sp. | reverse complement strand
ATCCTGTTCCGCATCATCCTGCTGACTGCGGCGATCACCGCATTTGCCTGGTGCATTGTTGGGTCGCACCCCATCCAGGCCGTTTACGCCGGCATTGTTGTCCTGATCCTTGTCCTGGAATTCTTCTTGTATGCAGACCGGCTGAACCGGGATCTGAACCAATTTTTCGTTTCAATTCTCAACGATGATTTTACCTCGGTGTTCCAGGAAAGGGGCAGGGGGAGGCCCTTCCGGGAATTGTACGGGTCCCTCAATGAGATTTCCCGGAAACTGAATGTCCTGAGCAAGGAAAAAGAGATGCGGGGCCAGTACCTGTACAGCCTGATAGACCAGGTCAGGGTGGGTATCATTTCCTTTGAACCGGACGGTATGGTGAACCTGGTCAACGAAGCCTTCAGGCAGATGCTCAACCTGAAGTCTGTACGCAATGGTTCGAACCTTAAGGAGCAGGTGCCGGAGGTTTTTTCCATACTGGTGGCGCTGGACCTGGGTGAGAAACAACTGCTCAGGCGCAGGATACTGGGAGAGGACAGGGAATTCTCACTGCTTGCAACGAAGTTCAGGATGGAGGATACCTTATACCACCTGGTCTCCCTCCAGGATATCCGAGAGGAACTCGACCGGCGGGAACTCGAGGCATGGCAGAAACTGATCAGGGTTCTCACGCATGAGATCATGAACTCCGTGAGTCCCATTACCTCCCTGACCGGTTCCCTTCATGATCTTGTGAAAGAGTCGGATCCGGATACGGATGGGAGCATGCTGTGTGAGAAGCTCGGCGCCGGATTGTCTGCCATCCGGGAAAGAAGTACCGGACTGATGAAATTCACAGAGGCCTATCAGCAACTTTCACGGCTGCCCGCTCCCGAGATCTCAGAGATCGGGACCAGGGATTTCGTCGAGCGTATCCGCATCCTTTTCGATGCGGAATTCAGATCCCGGAAAGTCTGCTTTGATATCCAAGTCTCCGATGCGCCCAAAACCTTCCGGGCGGATATGGACCTGATGGAGCAGGTCATGATCAACCTGATCCGGAACGCCTCGGACGCTGTGTTAGACCGGTCCGATCCCATGATAAGCCTCCAGGTCAGGAAACGAACGGATGGAAGGGTTTCTATCGCAGTTAAGGATAATGGCATCGGGATACCCGAAGAACTGATCGACCGGATTTTCGTTCCCTTCTTTTCAACAAAGGAACGAGGCTCGGGCATTGGCCTGAGCCTTTCCAGGCAGGTCATTCTCATGCACCATGGCAAGATCGGCGTGGAGTCCAGAAAGGGTGAAGGAAGCACCTTTGAGATCATTTTGTGACCGTCGTGATACTTCCCCTGTACACGAATACTAACTGCATGGATTATACCGGATGGTTCTACCCGTCCCGGCAGGAGGCCTGGTTTTATTTAGATTTAATATATATTGGAAGCGGCTCGGCGTTTTTTGCAGGTTCTTAACATGCCCGATAGACTCACATGGTTATATTTATTGAAAGCAAAAAGGGAATACACTAAACAGGAATACCATGAGAAATCTGAACAGACGCAACTTTCTACGATCCACACTGATTGGTGCCGGAGGCGCAGTTCTGGCAAAGCCTGCATTTCCGGCTTTAAGCAAAGACAATGTCCGGGAAGCCGGCATCATTACACGGAAACTGGGTAACACCGGGCTTGAGATACCCGTCGTAAGCATGGGGGTCATGCGTGCGGATAACCCAAACCTTGTAAGAGCAGCCATCGATGCCGGGATGATCCTGTTCGATACAGCCCACGGTTACCAGCGGGGCAATAACGAGGATATGCTGGGAAATGTATTCAAGGATTATCCCCGGGATAAATTAATCATTCAGACCAAGGTTCCGCCAGGGGAAAGGAACAGGGAAACCGGTGAACTGGGACCCGGGGCTACGAAAGAGGCTTTCCTGGAGAAATTTGAGATCAGCCTTGGGCGGTTGCAGACGGATTACGTGGACATATTGCTGCATCATGGTGCCAGAAATCGCCAGGCAGTCATGCATGAACCGATCCTGGATGCGCTCCAGAAAGCCAAAAAGGAAGGCAAGGCCAGGTTCATCGGCCTGTCGACTCACCAGAATGAACCGGAAGTGATCCGGGCCGCCATGGAGGCAGGCGTATACGATGTTATCACCGTCGCCTATAATTTCAAGCAGGACCACAGGGCTGAGATCAGTTCGGCCATGGCCGATGGCGCAGCGGCTGGAATTGGGTTTATCGGGATGAAAAACATGGCCGGGGGATACCTTGACAAGGAGAAAACCAAACCCGTGAATGCCAAGGCTGCCCTGAAGTGGGCCTTGCAGGATCCGCACCTCACCACATGTATCCCGGGATTCACAGCTTTTGATCAGCTGGAGGTGGATGCTGAAGTTTTAACCGATCTGGAACTGACCCAGGAAGAGTTAAGGGACCTTGAAATTGCGGGTAAGGAGATGGGCATGTTCTGCCAGGGATGTTCGCAATGCCGGTCCCAGTGCAGGCTTGGCCTTCCCGTTCCAGAGATCATGCGTTCCTATATGTATGCATACGGTTACGGGGAGCTGCAGAAAGCACGGGCAACCCTTGATGAATACATGGTAAAGGCAGATCCCTGCGCCGGATGCAGGGAGTGCACCGTAACCTGTGCCAAGGGATTCCCCGTTGCGGAGCGTATTGCGGACGTGACCAGGATCAGGAACGTACC
>CAZVLG010000421.1:0-1568 GCA_964627835.1 uncultured Bacteroides sp. | reverse complement strand
TTTTGGGAGCAAAAATTAGCCCATATGCGGGCACTTCTTTTTTCGGAGAGAAATTGGGAAGCTTCTTTTATACTCCCTTTTAAACAGCTAAATTTAAGTCAAATATCAGCAACAAACGGAGGTTTTTAGACAGACTGCCGTGAAGAGTAAGCCGGGGCAGGGCGATGTCTGCTTACTGCATATCCGGGGATGGATCATCCTCTTCCGGGATGTCCTCCTCAGGTATTTCTTCCTTTGCCTGTTCCTTTTTTCTCCGGTTCTTGCCGCTAATGGCATCGGCATACCGCTGGGCAAGTTCTCCAAAATTGTTAAAATCTTCGCGGTAGACGAATCCCACGCCCTGTGTGTAAGGGGAGGTCTTGTAAAGCTGGTCGTGGTTATAGTGGTTGAAGGCTTTCATGCGCAGCCTGCCGTTGTCCGTAAGCTTGACCTCCACATCGAAATCCCCTGCAATCGTGGAGGTATTCTGTCCGGGTGCAGTTGCATCATTGCCCGCGGTAACGTCAACGTTGGTATGGATGCTTACGCGGTCATCCAGAATCTGGGTGCTCAGTGCCACTTCCACCTGGTCGCTGGAAATCTCGTCTCCGGGACGGTAATTGACCCCGATGTCAAAATCATTGCTGATCTGAGACAGCCAGTTACTAAGCTGGTTTGACAGGAGCTCGCTGGCCGTCACGCCGGCCATGCCGGCACCTGCCCCGCTTGTGGACCCCCCGGCAGTGGTGGTGACCGAAGAGAAATTATTAATGACCAGCAGGGAAAGGAACTGCTTGGTGAGTTCCTCGTCGGTAGTGATCGCATTCCGCACGACATTCCTGGTTTCCTCCTCAGCTGTGGGCAGGACAATATCGAAGTGGATCAGGGGACTCAAAAGGTTGCCCTCCATGATCAGATGGCATTCCACAGGCATACGTTTTTTAAGATGCTCCGGTGGATCGGGGATCAGGACGCCGGGGGCCGCTTTCGCGTTGTAAATGGCATTCAGGTTGATCAGGGCAGTTGTCGGATCGCCGTTCCAGGTGATATTGCCACCCCTCTGGATCTTTAGTTTCTTGTTAATGATGTTCTGCAGGGTGAAGAAATATTCGCCTCGCTCGATCGTGTAGTACCCGAACATCTGAAAACCGTTCTGGGGATCAATGCTTAATTGTATGTTCCCGGTTCCGTTGCCCTGCAGTATGTCCCCGACCCTGGGATCAAAGATGATCTCTATCGTGGCATCTTCGGTTACTTCCAGCTGGAAATCGAGGACAAATCCTCCGAGGTCAACCGAGTATTGCTCTTCCTGTTCATCTGTTGTTTCAACGGCTTCGGTATTGACAAAGCTTATAAAGTTGTTTTCCTGGATATCGCGTCCCTGGTTTATGGGGATGAATATATGGGTGCCGCGGTTGGTGCGGGCTGAGACGACCAGCTTCATGTTGCCCGGGGATCCCGTACATCCCAGGCGCCCGCTAAGCCTGGCATCACCGTAGTACATCTGATTATGAACTTCCCTGGTATTCAGGAAGTTGAAGTTGTCCGCTTCAAGATTCAGGTCAAATACGGGGTCCCTGAGGTATGTG
>CAZVLG010000420.1:0-7711 GCA_964627835.1 uncultured Bacteroides sp. | reverse complement strand
CGGTAAAATTGAAATCATGCAGTTGGTTTTCGTACCAGGAGGGGGTCCATCCGGTATTCCATCCTTCGATCAGCAAATGGTCTATCCCGAGTTTCCTGCAGTAATCGATATAGTCCATTGCATGATCGGTGCTGGCCCCGTGGTTCTCGCCTTCCCAGAACGTGTATTTCCCGATGTGCATTGCCCACCAGATGCCAAGGTATTTTGCGGGCTTTACCCATGACAGGTCTTCCAGCTTATTGGGTTCGTTAAGGTTCAGGATCATGCAGGAAGTAATCAGGTCACCCGCCTCCTCGGCAATTTGAATGGTTCGCCACGGCGTCACCATGGGTGCAGCCGTTTTAACCTTGGTTCCGTCACTCCAGGGGGCCAGGTCACATTTCAGGGTGTTGTTCCCACGTGAGGCAAGGGTCATGGCTGCGTAGTCAGTCAGGTTGGCTTCATGAATGCTTAGGATCAGACCGCTCTGCGATTCCATGGTCAGGGGGGTATGCACCGTATCCAGGCTGTTGACAGGGGACCGCTGATATAAATATTCGTAACGGTTTTCCCGGTAAGCGGGGATCCACCAGGCTTCATGGTTCCCGGCAAGAACAAATTCGGTCAGTTCATCCGTAATGGTAAATTCACCCAGGTTTTCCTGTTCCGGGATATGGTACCTGAACCCGAGTCCATCGTTAAAAACCCTGAAAATCACCTCAAATCTCCGCTTTGTCCCGGTTTCTTCTTCCAGCACCAGGCTTAATTCATTATAATGATTTTCGACGAACCGAACCTGTCCCCAGAGCTGCTCCCAGGTTTCCATGAAGCTCCTGGTGTTCTGTTCGACGACCCGCAGGTTTGTTGACAATGTATCATTCCCCGTCAGAACGAAACCCAATGCCGAAGGCTTGATGAGGGACCTGCCTTTATAGGAAGCAGTATAAAAAGGTCCCCCCTTCTCCAGCCAGATCTTTACCGATATATTTCCATCGGGAGAATTCACTTCGCTGTTGTTTGTTCTTGCCGGGGTGCAGGCTGCTACGAATACCGGAACCAGAAGGATGACCAGTATCCGGTTCCGTTTCGCCAATTCCATTGTATGATAAAATATCTGTTTCATTTCCGGGACATCCTGCCGGATGTTTATTTTATGTTGATTTTTATGCTGGATGGTTCCAGTCCCTCGGAACTTGCCGTCAAGACTGCTTCTCCCCGGGTCCCGGAAGATCTCAGTATAACCAGGCATTTGCCCATGAAGGCTTCTGCAGAACTGTCCAGAAAGGACCTGTGGCTGGTCTGGTTCCCGTTGTCGACACCGGCAATACCGGCCATGCCGGAAACCTCAAAATGTATCCGGTTATCGGCATGGGGTACCGGGGTATTTTCCCGGTCCAGGAGGGTCACGGTAACAAAGGAGAGGTCCTTTCCATCGGCCCTGATGCTGCTCCGGTCTGCCTCCAGCAGGATCTTCGAAGGCACCCCGGCCGTGCGTAGGAAGACCTCCTTCTTTTGCCCGTTCGGTTTCTTTCCCACTGCTTTCAAGGTTCCGGGTTCATAATCTACCTGCCATTGAAGATGCAGGTCTTCCCCTGTCCTGGTTTTAAGTCCCTTCGATTCCCCGTTTACAAAGATCTCCACTTCAGGATAATTTGTATAGGCCCATACATCAATGGCCTGGCCTTCCTGCCAGTTCCAGTGGGGAAATACATGGAGCACATCCTTATCCGTCCATTCACTCTGGTACATATAGTACACATCTTTTGGAAATCCGGCCATATCCAGGATCCCGAAATAGGAACTTCTGGAGGGCCACTGGTAAGGTGTGGGTTCGCCCAGGTAATCGAACCCCGTCCAGACATACAGCCCGGACAAATAGTCGTTCTTTTTGATCAGTCTCCAGACTTCTTCATGTGTCGAGCCCCACGGTGCATGGCAATTGTCATAGGCCGAACAGGTATGATCCGGATTTCCATCGTGAAAGGATTCATCCCACCGGTAGGGCCAGATCCGTACACTGTCAGCGGGCAGGTCATAGCATCCCCGGGAATGCAGGGACGAAGTGGTTTCAGCCGCTATGAATTTCTTGCCCGGGAAGGTTTCCGGGAATTGCTCAAAGTTCTCGTGGTGGTAGTTATAACCGATCAGATCGAGGGCTCCCGATTTTATGATGAAATTATTGGGGGAAGGGTCGTTACAGGCCGAAGTTACGGGAATGCCCGGGGCAAGTTTATGAACAATGGCCGCCAGTTCCCGGGCCATCTGGTATCCCGATGTATCCCATTGTTCAAGAATTTCATTCCCGATGCTCCAGGAAAATATGCAGGGATGGTTCCGGTCCCGTAAAAGGTGGTCTGTCAGGTCCTGCACATGCCACCTGTCCCAGTACTCTGAATAATCATGAAGCGTTTTTTTTTTCTTCCACATGTCGAAGGTCTCATTCATAACAATGAATCCCATCCTGTCACACAGATCCAATAGCTCAGGGGCGGGTGGATTATGGGAGGTCCGGATCCCGTTGCAACCCATCTCTTTCAGGAGTTCCAGTTGACGTTCAATGGCCCGGGTATTCACCGCGGCCCCAAGTGCACCCAGGTCATGATGATTGCAGACGCCTAGGATCTTGACCGGTTTCCCGTTGAGTGAGAAACCTTTCTGCGAATCAAAATCAAAATACCGGATACCGAACGTGGTTTCGTAAACATCGATCTTTTTATTATGAAGCTTCACGATGCTGATGGCCCTGTAGAGATGGGGCTCTTCAATGCTCCAGAGCCTGGGCGAGTCCACCACAAGTTTTTGCCGGAGCTCGCTTGTATCGTTCAGGTTTATCCTGACATTGTTCATCTGCCGGGCGATGACCCTGTTGTTTTCATCGACCAGGTGGGTTTCTACCTTTAATTCCTCATCTTTCCCCGTTGTATTGTTGATGATGATCGAGATTTCAACCTCGGCGGAACGGGCAGATACAGAGTTTGTTGTAATATGTGTGCCCCAGAGGTTGATATGGATCGGATGGGTCTTTTCCAGCCAGACGTTGCGGTAAATACCGGAACCGCTGTACCATCGTGAATTGGGCTGGTCTGAATTGTCGACCCGCACCGCAATGACATTCTCCCGGTTCCCGAAATATAAATACGGGGTCAGATCGTATTGAAAACTAACGTACCCGTTGGGCCGTTTGCCCAGTAATTGGCCGTTAAGATACACCTCGGAATTTTGATAAACGCCGTCAAAGGTTACGTATATTCTTTTCAGGGAATCTGCCCCCGGAAGAGAAAAAACCTTCCTGTACCAGCCTGTGCCACCCGGCAGGGCCCCTCCGCCGATGCCGGATGGGTGCGTGGGACTGAACCTTCCCTCGATGCTCCAGTCATGGGGCAGGTTCAGCCTGCGCCACTGTGTATCGTTGAATTCGACCCGGCTGTACTCCGAAGAATCCTTTAACTCAAATCTCCAGTCCTGGTTGAAGTCTATCTTTTCCCTCACCGTTTCAGCCTTTCTGTCCCCGCAGGAGTTCAGCAGGAACAGTGCCTGGACAATGCTCAGGGCAAGGAGTGCCTGTCTCGTATTTATCGTTGCTCTCATGTTTTATCCTTATTTTCGTTCTCCGTAGACAATCCCCCTTCCGGCGGAGCTTCGGTATACCCTGCCAAAAACATTCTTGTCTCCGATGATGAATTGCCCGTTGGCCAGGCTTCCGAACCGATGTTCATCATCATCGATCCGTACCCATGAATCCCCTGCATCATCGCTGCGGTAGGCTGCGAGCGTCCCATCCTGGACCGTTCGGCCATATATATAGATGGAGGGGTAATTGCTGTCCTCGGGGCCCTTACCGGTTCCAACAGCTTCACAGTAGGTGACTGACTCAATTTTTTCAAAGGCAAATCCGTAATTCTTCGTGATGTAAAGACCCTGGCCCTTGCCTGCGATCAATACATGTCCCTCGTTCTCCGGGACCGCCCGGATCAGGGTGGCTCCACCGGTAATGCTGGTCGATGTGGAGGTAAAACTTTTGCCCTTGTCCAGGCTCTTATAGAACTGTCCGGTACCCGAATAGGCGTAAAATGCATTGGGATTGACCTGGTCAGCGGCCGGTGACACCGAGCCGCTGATCCCTTCACAGGGGGCCCAGCTCTGCCCGAGATCGGTTGTAAGGTAGAGGGTGGTACTTGAAGCCGGGGCCCAGAGAATGCATCCTCCGTCAGCAGATACTGCCACGCGCCCCCTGTACTTCCCCACATCAGTGGTAAGGACACGCTTCCAGGATGCACCGTAGTCCTCCGAATAGTACATGGCCCGGTTATCGGCATCCCCGCCGACACGGACCACGAAATTGGGCAGCAGGGCGGCACAGGCTACGCCCGTCGAGGTGCCGATACTGGGGAAATGCCTTTTTAAAGGGTATTCCGAGATGTCCGAATGCATAAACCCGTCGTAATCGCCGATGACCGATACCAGCGGCCCGCCGGGTGTGCTTACCAGGTCCAGCGGAACGGTTTCTTCCAGTCCCACGCTGGCATTCAGCCAGACCGGGCTGGCGGAGGTCAGGTTGCCGGTCATGAATATCCCGTTGCCGGATATGACAAAAGCACGGTCTTTATTGTAAGGATCGATCTGAACATCACCCGCCCAGTGGATGGATCCCTTCGCAGACCAGGTAATTTCTCCCGGATCGATGATCGTTCCTGCATCCTGAAAGAGCCTGGTCCAGGTAAGTCCATTATCCGTACTCCGATAGATTTCGTCCCCCCAGGCTTCTCCCTGGTTGATCCACTTGTTGAGGCTGGATGCCAGAAGAACGGAATGGTCGCTGCTGATGGAGATGCCGCTGAAAGCCGACCCTGACTCGGGACTGATGTCGGTCCAGTCCCCCGTCCCGGTATCGTACTTCCAGAGGCTGCCCTCCGAACAGTTCCATGGTCCCTCGGCATCGCCATAACTCACATACAGCTGTCCGCTCGCAAGCAGGCTCCTCATGGGCATCTGGCTTATGGGTGCATTGGCAACGGCCTCCCAGGTATCCCCTCCGTCCCGGCTTACGAACAGGTTGGCGGACCCGGACCGTGATACCCCGGCATAGATGGTTTGAGTTTCGGAGCCTGCGGTCCCACCTGAGCCATCGAAGCAGACAAAACATATTCCATTTCGGTTGGTGGTGGACGAAACAGGAAAAGCGGTAACCTTCTGCCAGGTGAATCCGCCATCCATGCTTTTCCAGAGTCCATGAGCGCGGGTTCCGCAAAACAATACATCGCCCTTGTTCGGATCTACGGCCAGTCTTTCGCCGTTCTGCCTTCCCATGCCGTTGCCATGAAACCTGAATTGTGCCGTGACATCCACCTTCTGGAAGGATCCTCCGTAATCGTTGGATATAAGAATGCAGGACAACCCGCTGTTCCAGTATTCGGTTCCGGCAGCTATGTAAACCTTTTGAGGGTCGTTTGGGTCGACGGCTATGCTTTCGATGCCAAGAAGAGAGGTTTCATCCGGGCCTGCGAAGTCAGTCAGGGCTATCCAGGACTGGGATTCTTCCATCCACCTGTATGCCCCGCCCACATCAGTCCGCATGAAAATCAGGTCCTTTTCCGTGGGACAGGTAACGACCCCGGTCACGAACCCTCCCCCGCCGATGGACACGCTTCCCCAGGTATAATCTCCCGGCAGAGTCGGTACGCCCGTATCCGGGCCGTCGCCCGGACCGTTGCCAGGATCGTCCTTCTCGCAGGACAGGACGGAGATTGACAGCAATAAACACATTCCCGTCAGGAGCATTCTGATTCGGATTCGGTCATATAAAGCTCTGCCTGTCAATGGTTTGAAAAAAATCACGTATCTGCTGTTTTATCATTGCTCCCGGCACCAATCCCGTACAGGTAGCGGAATGAGTCCTGAGAACGAAATGGAAAGGTCAACCGGGAGGTTGTCAGGGACAGCCTCCCGGTTTAAGGTGTGGTCGGCAGATCCGGTTACGGTTTCTTGATCAGGTGAACCGCCTGCGATTCCTCCTTCCCCGGGTTCTGGATACCGATCCATATGCCGTCGGAGGTATACGGATCGCCGTTGGAGTCATATCCGACATCCAGTACGTAGGCTTCCGTCCCGGTAATGCCGATCCAGACCAGCGACATTTCATCCGTCAGGGCCGTACCGAAGGTTATGACCCCGTTGCTGACCGAGTAAGTGTTCGCCACGCCTGCCAGGGTACAGCTAAGGTCGGCGTTGAATACAAATTCCTTGGCATCGTTTGCCGTAAATACGGAGTCGGGATTAGCAGCACCCCATCCTGCCAGGGTGGTTGCCATGTCTGTCCTTGTTTCCCAGCTGTTCAACCGCTTCCCTGCTTCCCCGGATCCTTCTTCCACCCAGCCGATCCAGTCCTGTGCAACCGAGTCGTAGATCCATGTCCCCTGCAGGTCCGTAGCTGTGAAGGTGGTAAGTACAGGTGCCTCATACGTTGTAGGTGTCACCACGATGCTTTCGTAGATGTTCTTCTCCACGAAGTTGTAGATCAGCCAGCAGGTTCCCTCTGCCTGTACATCCTGGTCGCGGGATACGGCAAGGCGCAGCACGCTGTCGGTCAGGGCATAAATCTTGTAATTGTTCCAGTCCGAAATGCCGTTTATGCCGTCGCCCTCAGCCACAAAAGGCTTGTAGCTTCTCAGGATGGTTGCCCCGGTGATGGTGATCGTCCGGGTGTCCCAGTCAAGCACATAGGTTCCCGATTCAGCAGGTTCCTTTTTCTTGTCGGCGGTAAAGTGCTTGCCTCCGATCAAATCGAAGGTCATGGTACCGTATCCATCTGGTTCAGGCTCTTCCATACGTAGGTTACCCTCTTCAAAGGTGAAATCAAGGCCGGCATCCCACAGCCAGGCGTCGGTTTCGTCGGCGTTTTCCCCTGCCACAAAGTCCCATGAAGTCCCAAGGAATGAGAGGGGACCCGGATGCACTTTCGCCTCGACATCCAGCACCCATGTTTTCGATTTGTTGTAGCCGCCGGTCAGGTTTTTCCAGTAATCGGTATTGTAGACCGAGGTATCACCGACCGCCACGACGACATCGAATGGATCGGATGTCAGCTGTTCTCCTGCCTCGAGGACGCTGCAGGTAAAGGTATAGGTCCCTGCTTCGGCAAAGGCCACATCCACCGTTTGGTCCACAGCCGGATAATCGGTGTCTTCGTTGGTCCACCAGACGTTCCCGGTCAGGGTGGTTGTAAATGTAACGATATGGGCATTCACCGTGTAATTGAAGTTAACGCCCAGCACCGGTGTGTTGTCCACCGGCGTTTCCTCCTTTTTGCATGCATAGGCGAGGATTACCAGCAAGATCCCAATGAGGCTTGCTACATAACTGAACTTTTTCATTTTTCTCATAATTTCAGGTTAAAAAATTAGGTTAATATTCGTATAGGTGATCATTCATATCGGATTTTACCATCCCGGGTTCTGTTCAAGGACTCCTCCCGAGAGGGTGATTTGATTATAGGGGATCTGGCATAGTCCCCTTGTAGCGATAAGATTGTTTCCGTCAATGTTTTTGTCCACCACTGCTCCGCCTGTCCGGACGGTCCCGGAATACGTTACCTTATCGGCTGCATATTGCAGGGTATGATCGTACCGGAGCAGGTCATAGTACCAGAGCCCTTCAAAGGCAAATTCACATCGCCGTTCTTCAAAGATCGCATCCTTGTCGATGCTTCCGGCCGGGTCGAGTCCCGCACGTACCC
>CAZVLG010000419.1:0-7831 GCA_964627835.1 uncultured Bacteroides sp. | reverse complement strand
CCCTGAGTTTTCTTATGCGTTCGTTCATCTGCGCTTCACGAATAATTTTTATTCCATCAAATTATGCCCGGCAGGGGCTTGTCATCCTCCTGTTTGTACCCGGAACCCGGCATCGGAAAATTGTTTCCGGATCTCCCCGATCCGCTGAGCTGACGGGGTACTGAAGCCATGCTGTTTGTTTTCCCTTTTAAACCTGCGGTATTTGTGCATGCCGTAAGGATGGTAGGGAAGGATATCCACCCGGTCAAGATTTTTCAGGCCGCGCAGGTAATCCAGCATGGCGCGGATTTCCCCGCCGGAATCGTTGAATCCCGCGATCAGCGGGATACGGACGTTTACTTCAGCAGATCCTTCCAGCGCAGTCTCCAGGTTTTCCAGGATCCTGCGATTGGATACGCCGGTATATTCCCGGTGTTTTGCATCGTCCATCAGCTTCAGGTCAAACAGGATGAGATCGGCCTGCATGGAGGCCATTTTCATGGTGGCTGCTGCTGTATATCCGCTCGTATCGAGACAGGTGTGAAACCCGCGTTCCTTCGCCAGGTTCAGCAGGTGGAACAAAGCTTCCGGCTGCTGCAGGGGCTCTCCCCCGGAAAAACTGATGCCTCCCCCTGATTCTTCCATGAATACCCTGTCTTGCTCCAGCTGATCCATCAGTTCATCCACCCCGATCCACCGGCCCAACTCAACTTCCTTTTCAAAGCTCACACCGTCAAGCCTGATCTCTTCCTTAAAGCGCTCAATCTCCGGACGGATCCCTTCGGGATTATGGCACCAGGGGCATTCCAGGGGACAACCCTTGAAGAAAACCGTGGTCCGGATACCGGGACCGTCATGTACGGCAAAACGTTTAATATCAAAAATGCAAACCTTCATGTACCGGGATTAGGAATGGAACAATCGACCGAAGAAAGGGGGAGACAACTAGTATATCAGGCAGCAAAAGAGCCCGCGGCCCTGCCTGGTATACATCCGGGTTCTATGGAGGGTAGGCTTCACCCGTGTGCTGTTTTTGTAAAGATAATACTTCGACCCTCAATAACCAACCGTATTGTCCGTGTGGAAAGTTCTAATTCTGCGGTATGTTGTCCGGGGGCTCCCGGCAGGCGGCCCCTGTTATTTTCAGAGGAGCAATGCGTTGAACAGCAATTTATAGGTGGCATGTGTAGAGGCCCTGAAGTTCGGATTGAAACCGAACATCACAAACTGTCCCTCCCCTTTTCTCATCCATATCATAAGGGACGTATTCCCGAGTAATTCTTCCTTTTCGATGTAGCCGCTTACAAGGATATCCTTCTCAGGGGTGAGACCGATCACGCGCCGGTCCATATCGAAGGCAGGAACCGAAGTTGCGAATGCCGGTTTGCCCCGGTAGAATACACCTATATTCTCAGGCATGCCAAGGGTCAGGGGATGGTTCCGGACGAGGTTTATCCTTACCAGGGATCCCGGACAGTAAAGGCCTTCCCTGGCAAGGTCATCCGACCGGTCCCAGAACGGAAGCCCGAAGTCCTCCTTCTCCTTTTCACCGGGAATGCTCAGTTTCCCTTCGAAAAGTTCGGTCGATTCTCCCCAGGAGATAATGATTCCGCCTTTATCCACGAAAGTCATCAGGGGTTCCATTCCCTTGGCACCTATTCCCTTGGTGAACTGGGGTGGCAGGCTCATCCGGTAGCGACCGCCCGTACTGCCGTAATCCCCATCCATCAGGATGGATTTTCGTGAACTCGGGAAGACCACGACATCGAAATTCGCTGAAAAATCGGTATCCTGGAAATCCCCGGGCTTTATCACCTTGAAGGGAATATGGTACGTATCGAGTACAAACCTTGTCCATCCTGCATCCATGTCATGGAAATTGGTTTCCACAAGAGCTATTCTGGGCATGCTGAGCTTGTCAAGGGTCCCCGTTGCCCTGTCCGCATAGACGGGATCTACGCTCAGATCCTGCAGGACGGTTTGCAGGGATCCGCCCTTTTTCCCCGAAGAAATTACAAAACTGCCTTTCTCCACTGGAACTCCATTCACATCTGTATCTTCCTGCAGGCGGTCCACCTCTAATCCCAGCTCAATCGCATGAAAGGCCGCCTTATAACTTTCATTCCGGCTGGCGGGAAGGTAGGCAAGGTTGCCAGGACCGGATTCCTTTTTCAGGCTGTATTCGCCTTTGATCTCGGAAATGGATGATTCAAGCTCTGTGAACTGACGGTTGACCTCCCAGCTTTGAACGCCCATATGAAGGGGTAGTGACCAGCTGGCAATGTCGTAAGGCCGGATTACCGGTCCGCCGGTGGTATAATGCCTGACCGGGTACTTCTGGACTTCCATAACCTCCTTAATAAAGGCACGGAAAGGCTGTGCCAGCGGGACAACCATCGCCCCCTTCCCAAGTACCTTATTGCCCAGAACGAGCTCTTTGTCGGTGGCATAGATCTTGATTCCATGTTCCTGCAACAGGTTAACCAGTTTAACCAGTTCGCCGGGATCGTGCTGGCTGGCCGGCATGATATAATAATAGGGCGCCTCCGTTTTTCCTTTATTGACTTCCCTCACCGCCAGGTCGTTCCGGAAGTTCAGGATGTCAAGCCGGTGATTCGAGGCTGTCTTCAGGATGGAGTAGGTGGAGGACAACTCGTAATCAATAAGATCCGAAAGCCTCCACCATCCACCTTCCCAGGGATGGGGCAGGTTAATGCTTTTTTTATGCTCGGCAAGCCCCTTGCCGCTTACCCGGATCTCATTGGGTTCGATGTAAACCGGGGTGGCCGTTTTGGCACTTGCCCCCTCGGTCAGCATTCCGATCACATTCTTCCAGATGCAGGTTTCCGTGGATCCCGGCCAGTAATCGTCAAAAAGATAGTGTGTGGAAACGCCGTACAGGCTGTCACGGGTCATGTCTTTAAGCATATTGGAGCCGAAGACTCCGGCCCATGCCCACAATTCCGCGTCAATGTTCTCCGCAATGGGATCGTGATTGGGTGGAACAAAATACCTGGTACCGGTTGAGCCCATCTGATGCTTTTCGACCATAACCTGTGGGAACCAGTCCAGGTTATAAATACGCGCAATGGCCCGGGTGTCTTCCTGTGAAAGGGTAACAAAGTCCCGGTTGTTATCGTGTCCCACGTATTTATGGTATACACCCGGCATGGATGACCCCTCGTACTTGGTTCCCTTGAATTGCTTGTAATTCTCCACGACCATATCCATGCCGTCCGGATTATGGCAGGGGACCATCATGTATACCACATCTTCCATCCACCGAAGTTTAAGGGGATCGCTGGTGGTTGCCAGGTCATAGGCAATAAGCGGAGCGGATTGGGAAGGACCCACTTCGGAGGAATGCATGGAAAGTGTGGCAAGCACAAAGACTTTCCCCCTTTCAAGCAAGGCCTGCTTCTCCCCGGAAGGGATATCCGGATCAAGCGCCAGCCTTTTGTTGATTTCTTTCAGATCCTCAAGCATGGAGATATTTTCGGCTGAGGACAGAAATGCGATGTACATGGTACGTCCCTGTGGGGATTTTCCGATCTCAAGCATTTTCAACCGGTCTGAAACGTCATCGAGGCCCTGCAGGTACCCGATCAGTTCCTCGTAACTGATAAGATTACGGTCCGATCCTGGCTCGAAACGAAAATAATCCTTCGGTTTTTGCTGTGCTTCAGCAATTACTGCCGACAGGATCAGGCATGTGGCAAAAATAACAGCCAGCATACCTCTGATGTTCCTATTATTCATCATTCAGGTTTTAAGGTTTTATTTCGTGCATCCCAAATTAGCCATTTTTTTTGCTTGATGGGATGATAATGACATAAATCATCGGAAAGTCCAGGGTAATGATTCCCCTGAAAAGGTATTTTTTGTCTAATTTGATAAAATCAGTTAATTTTTATGACTTGAAATTCATGCAAATGGCGGATCCGAAAGAAGTCTTAAAATACCTTAAACTTTCCGTAAAGGTTGAACAGGAGCCCGGAGAGGAAATCCGTGACCATCTCAGGCGGACCATCCTGGGAACCCCGGGAAAGCTGCGCTACCGGCATACCTCCTTTGACACCAAGCTGCCCTTCCTGGGTCGGGTCTATTTCCTGATCCTCCGGAAGTCAGAGAAATTGCTGGGAAGCATCGCATTCAGCCTGAGGAAGATCAGAGAGAAGGATGGGGATTTCGATGCCTGGTACATCCGGTATTTTTCCGTTCATGCTCCTTTACGGGATGCCACCTACAAGCAAAAAAGATTCAAAAGATCGGAGAAGAAGAAAGTGAAAAAACCTCATGGGGACAGCCTCCTGAAAAATTTTGTACAGCCTTATTTCGATGAACCGGATAATTATCTGGGCGGCAGCGATGACAAGAACCTGCCGAGCATTGTATACGCATATGTGGAAAGGGAGAACCTCCGTTCATGGAATTTCACCGAACTGGTTGGATTTGAAACAGTCGGGCAGATCCACACAACCCTGTTCAGCCGCTACAGTCCAAAGAAAGACCCGGCCGTCTCATTAATCGAGGAAAAGGATAAACCGGCGCAGCTTGAAAGGCTGAGGGAGTTTTACGAGGACCATACCTTTTATACCGAACAGAATATATTCTATGGCGATTACTACCTGGTGTACCGGAAAAACGGGGAAATACTGGCGGGCTGCCAGGCCAACCCGGAAGTCTGGCAACTGGTTGATTATCCCGGCGGGATCAACAAGTTCCTTATGAAACATGCAACAAGATTGCCGATCATAAGGAAAATGTTCGTGCCTGGCTTCCAGCAATTCGTTGCAGTCGAGGGGATCTGGTGCAGGGAGGGTTGCGAAAAATACCTGCATACCCTGTTTGAGACCGCTTGCGCCATGCATGGCATGTTTTCAGCCGTCATCTGGCTGGACGGCAGAAGTCCCGTATACAACACCATACTCAGCCTCGGCAGGCTGGGTATCATCAATAAGGTCCTGAAGACGGCCGATGGGGACATACGTGTGAAGTTCAACAACTTCAGGGACAAAGATAAGGATGCCTATTATGACCGTCCTTCCTACATTTCCTGTTTCGACATGACCTAGGAAAAATGCCCTTTCACCTATGAGGATTGCGCCTTCGCTTTTAAAATTTTCGCCTTCGCTTTTAAGATTTTCGCCTTGCTTTTAAGATTTTCGCCTTCGCTTATTAAAAATCTACCTTTCCGAATGGTATGGCGGGGGGACCCTATCCATCATTCCCCGGTAGCACCTTTTTTTTCAACAGGGCCATGTCCTGTTTAAGATTGGCGACGGTCCGGATCAGTTCCTCTTCGGACAGGACCGGTTCAGGAATCTGCGAACTGATGTAGTTCACGAACCTCCAAACCTCTTTTATCTCATTCACATTGACATCGAAGGGCTCGTAGACCGGATTCAGGGAATACAGGGTCAGCTTGTGTTCCTTCTCAAGAAGGTTCTCGGCAATCTTAAATACGATTCCCTCGTCGAGGGTCAGGATAACATAGGCATTCCCGGTTTGTATCTGGTTCCAGTCCTGCATGAACTCACCGGTCACCCAGGAACGGTCCGGGATAGGCAGCATGGAATCACCGGAAAGCTGGAAGGTCCGGTATTTTTTGGCCGGGGAAAGGAAAGGCAACTGGAAGGTGGGCAGATGCCGGATGAATTCAGGGTCCGCAAAACCATTGGTATACCCCGCTTTGGCCTTTTCGTTAACCAGCTCGATGTTTTCTTCATTTTCTTCGTCAACCGTGGTTGCAAGCACCCTCAGCTTGCTGCCCCTGAGGTAAATATCGTTCCCGCGCTCCAGCTCCGAGAGCTGGCTTTCCGAAAGGCTGGCCAGGTTAACGCGGATAAGTGTATCCACCGCCACACCGAAATACTTTGAAAAGGCCATCAGGGCCTGTATGCCCGGTTCTGCAACCTCGTTCTCGTACCCGCTCAGGGTGGAGCGCTTCATGCCCAGGGTATGGGCCAGCTCATCCTGTGTACGGTTCCTGCGCTTGCGCAGGAGCTTTATGTTCTGGCTGAAGTACATGACAGTTTTTTTTTATGATTGAATAAAAAAAAAATTCCGGATTTTTTGCTTTTTTATTCGGTTTGATTATATTTTAATCGTGCTATTTGACCAATTTCTAATCAAAATTACAACAAATAATTAAAAAACAAAATTTCCGTGGATTTTTTTATGGACATGCGGGAAAGGAATATTGTGCATCTGGACCTGGACACCTTTTTCGTATCGGTCGAGCGCCTGAAAAACAGCAGCCTGGAAGGCAAGCCGGTACTTATTGGGGGAATGTCGGACCGGGCGGTGGTCGCCAGTTGCAGTTACGAGGCCCGGCAATACGGGGTGCATTCGGCCATGCCCATGAAACTGGCCCGGAACCTCTGCACAGATGCCATCGTCATCCGGGGCGACATGGAGATGTACACGAAATATTCCCGGATGGTCACCGACATCATTGCCGAAGAGGCCCCTCTTTATGAGAAAGCCTCCATTGATGAGCATTACATTGATATTACGGGAATGGACCGTTTTTTTGGCTGCATGAAATGGACACAGGAACTGAAGCGAAAGATATTGCACCATACCGGACTACCGGTTTCTTACGGGCTCTCGGTGAACAAGACCGTCTCCAAGATTGCCGCAGGAGAAGCCAAGCCCAACGGGCAGTTGGAGGTGGTCCGAAACCAGGTGATCCCCTTCCTCTCCCCGCTTTCCATAAAAAAGATCCCCATGATCGGGGACAAGACCTATCAGCTGCTGCGTTCGATGGGCATACAGACCATACGGACCCTGCAGCTTATGCCCGTGGAAATGGTGGAGAAGGTGCTGGGAAAGAACGGCCAGGAGGTCTGGAAAAAAGCCAACGGGATCGATGCTTCTCCCGTAAAGCCTTACAGCGAACAAAAATCCATCAGCACGGAACGGACCTTTGAGAAAGACAGCACCGACATAATCCACCTGAAGGAACTGCTGGTGGGCATGGTCGAAAAGCTGGCATACCTGCTCCGGAAAAAGCAGAAACTCTGCGCCTGCGTCACGGTAAAAATACGCTATGCGAACTTTGATACCCACAGCCTGCAGAAAAGGATCCCCTACACTTCCCTCGACCATGTGCTGATCGGCACCGCCAAGGGACTTTTCGACCGGCTCTACAAGCGCCGCATCCGGATCCGCCTGATCGGGGTCCGGTTCAGCCACCTGGTCGGCGGGGTACAGCAACTGAACCTGTTCGAAGACACCCCGGAAATGATCCGGCTTTACCTGGCACTGGACAATCTCAGGTACCGTTACGGGAGAAAAGCCGTACTCCGGGCCGTGGGGATAAGCAGCCGGGAGGAAGGCATGAAGTGTGAGTGTGAGTGTGAGTGTGATGGAATTGTGGGTGTGACGCACACCCCGGCAGACGGTCCCCTGCCGGAAGACATCGAACAACGGGCCAGCTGGCAGATGGGCGGAAGCACCTTCCAGCGCCTCTGGAAAATCAACCGCCCGGATTATTTAACAGGAAGAAAGCAAGGAGTGTGAGTGTGATGGCACACCCACACTCCAACCACACCCAAACCCATGCATTTCTGTCATTCATATTACAGCCTCCGCTACGGCACCATGCCCGTGGAAACCCTGGTCCAGCAAGCCGCCGGTAAAGGGATTCCCGCCCTGGCCCTGACCGACATCAATAATTCCACGGGGACAATGGATTTCATCAAGGCCTGCCGGGAACACGGGGTGCATCCCATTGCAGGCATTGAGTTCCGGGACGGGAACCGGCTGCTCTACACCGGCATTGCGCGAAACAACCAGGGGTTCCGGGAGCTGAATGAATTTCTCTCCGCCTGCAACATAGGCAAGC
>CAZVLG010000418.1:0-17802 GCA_964627835.1 uncultured Bacteroides sp. | reverse complement strand
AAGAAATGGCTGCAGGGGAACCGGAGGAACATACAAAGAGTATCGGCAGGACAACTCCGGGGCAGCGAGAGACCATCTCCCGGAGAGAGGAACTGCTGGAAATGGCCCGGATCTGCAGGAAAGTCCCTGCCCAAAGACCGGAAACATTCCATGAGGCCCTTCAGTATTACTGGTTTGTTCACCTGGGAGTGATCACCGAATTGAACCCATGGGACAGCTTTAATCCCGGCAGGCTTGACCAGCACCTCTATCCCTGTTATCAGCGAGAGCTGTCTCAGGGGACCCTGAGCCGGGAAAAAGCAAGGGAACTGCTGCAGGCATTCTGGATAAAATTCAATAACCACCCGGCACCCCCCAAGGTGGGTGTGACTGCCCGGGAAAGCAGCACCTATACGGATTTTTGCCTGGTTAATTTAGGGGGACTGACCGATGATGGTGAAGATGCCGTGAACGAGCTGTCCTACCTGATACTTGAAGTGGTCAAGGAGATGAGGATACTCCAGCCCAGTTCCATGGTCCAGATCAGCAGGAAAAATCCGGACGAATTCATTCTGAAGGCCCTGGATATTATTAAGACGGGATTCGGCCAGCCCTCCTGTTTTAATACCGATGCCCTTATCCGGGAAATGACCCGGCAGGGGAAGTCCCTCCAGGATGCCCGAAGGGGAGGAGCCAGCGGCTGTGTTGAAACCGGGGCTTTCGGGACCGAATGCTACATTCTCACCGGGTACTTCAACCTTCCCAAAGTCCTGGAAATCACCCTCAACAATGGACAGGATCCGCGTACGGGACTTCTGATCGGCCTGGAAACCGGGAAACCGGCAGGTTTCCGGAGCTTCGAAGAGTTAATGGACGCATTCCGGATGCAACTGGAACATTTTGTTGACATAAAGATCCGGGGCAGCAATATCATTGAAGAGGTCTTTGCATCCGAGATGCCGGTGCCCTTTCTGTCACTCCTGATAGATGATTGCATAGAAAATGCGATGGACTATAACGAGGGCGGGGCCAGGTATAATACGAACTATATTCAGGGAGTGGGCACCGGAAGCCTGACGGACAGCCTGTCTGCCCTGAAGTACCATGTTTTTGACCACCGGAATAAAAGCATGCAGGAAATGCTGGAAATCCTGTCGGCCGATTTCACCGGTTATGAGGAATTCCGGTATGAATTGCTGAACAGGACCCCAAAGTACGGCAACGACGATGATTATGCCGACGATCTGCTGAAGCAGGTCTTTGAGTATTACTTCAATGCAATTGACGGACGGGGGAGTCCCCGTGGAGCAAGCTACCGGATCAACCTGCTTCCGACTACATCGCATATCTATTTCGGAAGCATTACAGGCGCCCTTCCGGATGGCCGGAAATCGGGCGAGCCGCTGTCGGAAGGCATATCCCCCGTGCAGGGAGCAGACCGAAAGGGACCTACCGCAGTGTTGAATTCGGCTGCAAAGATCGATCAGCTCAGGACGGGGGGAACGCTCCTGAATCAAAAATTCACACCCTCATTCCTCGATACCAACGAGGGCCTGGAAAAGATAAGCAGCCTTATCCGGGGCTATTTCAGGATGAATGGCCATCATATACAGTTTAACGTGGTGACTGCCGAAACCCTGCGTAATGCACAGCGTGAGCCGGAAAAATATGCGGATCTGATCGTTCGGGTAGCCGGTTACAGTGATTATTTCAATGACCTTGGCAAGGATCTTCAGGATGAGATCATAAGAAGAACGGAACATCAGGTCGATCAATAGAAAGCGGGTGCGTTTATACGGTTCTAGTCCTCTTATAATTCCAGTTTTTCCAGTTCGTTCATAATATAATTTAACCCGCTCACTGTTCCTCATATGGACCTTGATCCTTTTAAGGATTTTTAAGATTTATTAACCTCAATTAAACCTCCCGCCGTAAAAGTTTTCCGTTCTTGCACTATGGACGAGCGATTGCATCGAATCCGTTATTCAGATGTAACAGAATCCCGATTTGTTCGTCATAGAAATGGACCGCAAAGATGACCACGATATGAACCTGGATCACCAGATAAAGTTGTATGAAGACCGGATATCCATGCTGGAGGACAGCATAAGGTCATGCTCCGGGGATCACTCGGAAATTGAAATGGATCTTGACCTTGCCTACCAGCAGGTGACACTCCTCAAGATCCGGAAGATGATGATGAATGCCTGAGGAACTGAAGGAAAGAGCATGCCTTGGTTTCAGCGGATTTTGATAATTATTTTGCCTTCCGTGCTGTATTCCTCCGCTCTCCGGTGGGCTTCGGACAGCTTATCCAGCGTGTATACGGAATCGATCATTACCTGTAAAGTACCCGCCTCCGCCATCTGGGAAAGCGTCTCGAGGTCTTCTCCGCTTGACCGTTGCAGAAGTGTCCTGACCCTTTTACCACGGGTGAATAGCGAAACAAACTTATGGACCAGGAGTTTGGGGCGCGGGAGGCTGGTAATGTATATGCCCCCTCTCTTTAAAATCTTCCTGCATTTTAAAAAGTCCTGTTTGCCTGCTGCGTCAAAGATAATGTCGTATCGCTGCGGGGCATTCAGATAATCCTGCTCGCGGTAATCGATGTGATGGTCGGGTTTAAGTTTCCCGAGCAGTTCAGGATGGCCCGAGCTGCATACAGCGGTTGTCTCCGCTCCGTAATGTCTGGCAATCTGAAGGGCAAAATGGCCAACACCCCCGGCGGCGCCTATGACCATGACCTGCATCCCGGCACGAATCCTGGCCTTATCCCTCATGGCCTGAAGCGCGGTTTGTCCGGCCAGTGGGATCCCGGCTGCTTCCAGATGGCCGAGATTTCCGGGTTTATGGGCAATCGCTGACCACGGCGCTGCCGCGTATTCCGCAAATGCCCCTCCAAACCTTCGCGTCAGGCGGCAGTAAACTTCATCGCCTTTCTTAAACCTGTCGCCGGTATCGTCTCCGATCCGCTCAACCACACCGGATACGTCGTACCCGGGAACAATGGGGAAACGTGCTTTCAGGAAGAACCGGTGATTGCCGTTCCGCTGTTTCCAGTCGATCGGATTTACGCTGGCGGCAAATACCCTTATAAGGATTTCATTTTTGGCCGGGACGGGTTCGGGGATTTCTTCCAGCCTGAATACCCCGGGTCCGCCATACTCATATATTACTGCTGCTTTCATATTCCTTCAATATGCGCTGGGATCGTTGTTGCCTGCAAAGGTAGCAGCTTGCTATTTACATGGGACCCGTTTCTTCATAAATTTGTTAAAATGCCTGAAATGGGACTGGAAGAGGAGTGGGAGAGGATTGCCAGGGAGCTTCTCGGGGACTGAAACCCGATTATTTCCAAACCCCGGGTATTGCTTCTCCGCAGCTGCCGCAACGGCTGTCTTTCAGATTGTTCCTGGTGATACTGAAACCTTTCCTTTCGAGAACGATCTCACCACATTCCGGGCAATAGGTATTGGATGCGAGATGTCCGGGTACATTTCCGATGTAGACAAAGCGGATCCCGGCATGGAGGGCGATTTCCCTTGCTTTTTCCATGGTACCGACCGGCGTTGGAGGCAGCTGGGTGAGTTTATAGGAGGGGTGAAAGCGGCTGAAGTGAAGGGGCACATCCTTGAAACCATTTGCATATAGCCAGTCACACATTCGCGCGACCATCTCCATGTCATCTGTCCACCCGGGCACCAGCAGGTTCGTGATCTCCAGCCAGACACCCTCTTCCCTGAAGATTTTCAGTCCATCCAGTACGGGCTGTAGCTTTCCTGCATTCAGTTTAAGGTAGATTTCATCACTGAAGGACTTAAGGTCTATGTTGGCCCCGTCAATATGCGTCAGCAGGTGACGAAGCGGCTCCGGATTGATGTACCCGGCTGAGACCAGTATGTTGCGGATGCCTGCATCGTGTGCAAGCCTGGCGGAGTCACAGGTGTATTCGAAAAAGGTTATGGGCTCTGAATAGGTATAGGCAATGGATCGGCAATCGTTATCTGAGGCCTGACGGACAACGGCTTCCGGCATAAGGTCGTAATTGCGGGTTTCTGTGGGACTGCTCTGGGAGATGGTCCAGTTCTGGCAGTTCAGGCAGGCAAGGTTGCAACCGGCGGTCGCAATGGAAAAGGACCGGGTGGTCGGGAGAAAGTGGTACAGGGGCTTTTTCTCGATCGGGTCCACGTGAACCGCACATGGATTGCCGTAGGCGATCGTGTAGAGTTTTCCATCCCGGTTAATCCGGTTCCTGCAATCGCTTAATTCGCCGGGTTTGAGCGTGCATTCATTGGGACAGATACGGCATTTTACTCCCCTGGGGGTCTCCGAGTAGAAAAGAGCCTCACGGCTCCATTTCCACATATCCTCCTCTGCAGGTCTGCCCAGGAGTCCGCCAAAAGCCCTTTCCCCCGGCATGCATAGAAGACACCCCGTTCCCAGTATACCTGTTCGGATGAATTGCCTTTTGTCCATTTTATTATCCCTGTAAAGTATCTGCCTAAAATTATCGAAAAATCGGCTTGGATTCAATCTAATTTGCAGCTTTGTCCGGAATGGGAGTGCTTCGGGTTCAGGTAGAACAGGCTCGCGCGCCTACCTGCTGGGGCGAAGAAGGCTGTTCAGGAAAGCAAGCATGTTCAAGAGCAGGAGTACCAGTAGGCTGTCGTTCAAACCAAGCAGGGGAATCATCAGGACGGCCATGACCAGGGCTCCGGCTGCAGATCCTGCCAGGTCCGCACTGTACAGTCCCCCGGCTGTCCTGGCAATGCCCTGTTTCCCCAGAAGCGCAGCAGTTGCAAACAAAGTGCCGGTGACGAACGAGGCAAGTAAGGTCAGGATAAGGAATCCGGCATGCAGGAGCGCTGTGGGGACGGATCTTTCTTCAATCAGCAGGAGCCACCAGAATACCAGGAAAACACAGATTGCCAGAATAAGCTGGAACAATGCAAAATGCCTCGGGCGCAGGCAGGACAGGATCCTGCTTACCGACAGTGCACCGGCTGCCAGTCCCATCATAAAAACGGTCAGGATGACTGCCGTATAAAGATACATGTATCCGAAGACAATCTGTATGGCCAGCAAGAGGACCAGCTCGATGCCCATGCCGGTAAATCCCGCTACAAAGATCCCCTGACCCATGGTACCGGCCCGGGATCCGATCAGGAAAATGAGCAGGAGGAATATGCCCAGGGTTATCCAGAGATTCGAACTGAAATAACTTAACCAGTAATTAATCTGGTGCAGGTAGGCCGTCGGCCGAAAATCCTTGTTGATCCTCGCTGATTCGGAAATATTGCTCATCAGCTGACTGCTTCTTTCATTCAGGCTGAGGGTATCCAGGTAATAGGAGTTTACATAAAGGGTCTCGATTTCCCGTTCCTCAATGAGGGAAGGTATATCGAGGTCAAGACGGGTATCGGAGGCAAGGAAGTAGGTCTTGAGGCCCGGAACCAGCAGTATGTTTTTGAAATGGAGTTTCAGGGTCTGGTAGAGAATAGAATGCAGGTCCGCTGCTTCCTGGCTGGGATAGTTTTCTGTCCCCTGCAACGGAACGGAAAGGATCCCTCCCTGGTTCATATGCGATTTAAGCCGGGAAAAAAACTCGGCCGTATAGAAGCGGTTAAGCTGTGCGGATCCTGGCGGTGGAAAGTTGACCAGGACGACATCGTAGGTTTGGTCCGTTCCTTCAAGATACCTCCTGCCGTCCATGTGTATTATCCTGAGCCAGGGGACTTCCGCACGGGGCAAGTACCTGTCACGCATCCGGGTGACCCATGGATTCAATTCCACGAAATCAACCTGTTTCACATGGTATTTCTCAAGTTCTTCTGTCAGAGCTTGCAGGTTGCCCGAAAAGACCAGTACTGATTCAGGTTGGAGATGCTGGACCATGGCATAATGAACGTCCTCCTCTACGGATGCAATATCTGCAGAGGCGGCTATCGGGGCAGAATTCTCAAAAAGGGTGTATTGCTCGCCGGTTTTGCTTACCACCAGGTTCCCATACGGAGTGTCCCTGGTCTCCACAAGATCCTGGTTTGGAAAAAGAAAAGACCGTGAGACCAGGTCCAGGTCAACCCAGAAGACTCCCGCTGCAATAAGCACCGCGATGAGCCCTGAGACCGCCAGCAGCCTATTTTGCTGTTTGCCGCCCCGGCTGGCTGCAGCGGTAATCCCATTTAGCAGGAACAGGATAAACAGGATCTGGAAGGTATTCAATACATGCACAAGCAGGAAACTGAACAGGATCCCCGCTGCAATGCTCCCGGCAGATTCGACTGCATAACCCAGGTTGAGGAGATTACGTCCATGTTTGATCGACAGCCATGAACTGAGCCATGTAAAAAGAAATCCGGACAGAAGGCAGAACAGGGACATACCAGCGATGGAATACAGGAGGATTCCTGGAATGCCGCTTATGCTTCCAACCGGAAATACAAGATTTTTAAAGAAGCGCACGGCCAGAACGGTAATGAGAGGCAGGATGCCCAGGAGCAGGAAGGCATAGGAGGGGGAATTGCCCCGGAGCGATCCTGGGTCAATATTTTTGCCGATCAGCGCGCCGGTGCCCGTCAACAGAAGCCAGCCTGCCAGGATCACACCCACAACCAGCTCGTTGCCATGAAAAATGGCCAGGTATTCCCTCAGGAAAACGATCTGGGTGATCAGGGCGGTGGCCCCCAGGGTGAACAGGGGTAGTGTATCTCCAAGGGGAATACTCCGGTAGCCTGTATCTAAGTTGGCGGGAAAGGGTTCCTGGTCCACCGTACCGACTGTTTTCTTTCTGGAAAGCAGTTTTTTATAGTAGGACCAGTGCCAGGTAAAGTGAAAAACGGCAATGAAACTCATGCCGATCCCGAAATCGACATGCCATATGATGAGTTTATCGACCACGGGCATGTCCAGTTTATAATTGATCTGGACCGCCATGATAATTCCCAGAACGGCAGTGGTAAAAAAGGTGATCAGGAGTGTGGAATTCCAGATTCTCCTGTGGATCGTGGTGCTGATAAGGCCTGCACGGCTTAGGATAAATGTAAAGCCGTAGAACAGGAGGGCGGACAGACCGATGGGAATCAGGGCATAGGGCATGGTGGCAGTCTACTCGTGTTTGCAGTCCTTTTCCTTGAAAACCAGAGCTTCATAAACATACAGTTCTGCATCCTTCCAGCCGTACCAGCCGATCTGGGCCTTGTCCCTCGCGCAATGGCCCAGGAATTCCTCCAGGTTCCATCCGGTTTGTTCAGCCACCTGGGGCAGAAAGGTCCCTGAATTAAGTCCTTTTTTAATGTAAACCCCATGACGTCCCAGAATAATTTCAGATGGATCGTTTATCAGGACAAGCGGGGTCAGCACGGATATCTCGAGCTCGATTTCATCCAGTTCTTCCGGGACCACCGGTTTAAACCTGTAATCCTTTGTGGAGGCGGATATGGTCATGTCACGGACCACCTCGTACAGGGGCCTGTCCGGCTGGAAACGGCCGATGCATCCCCTGAGCTGCCCGTTTTTCTGAAGTGTGACAAAGGCGCCGGTATGGGTATTCAGGGAAGGGGAGAACTGCTGGTTTTCCACCCTGTGTATGGTCCCCTTCCGGATGTATGAATCGAGCGTTGTCCGGGCGATATCCATCAGGACCAGTTTATCTTCCTCGCTGAGCATAAATGTTGAATTTTTCGTGTAATCCTGCTTTCGGACCGTGATGGCACAATACCCGACCACGCTGGATTTGTCACCGAGTCTGGTGTCGCCGGAATTCTGGTAACGGACCAGTTCATATTCCAAGTGCTCCCTGTCCTCCCCGGTCATATAGAGCAGGGTGAGAATCGAAGGCCATGCACAGGCTGATGTAGCTAAGTTAGGAATATTTTTTTCCTCGTTTTGCTTCAGGGCCCTCAGAAATTTTTCGGGGTCGTTGGTGCAGATGGCATTGGCCGTGTTCATGTCAACCACATTGGCGTCCCGGTATTCGGGGTAATGGGAGAAATCGGAACTGATAATAAAAAGGTTATCCTCATTCAGGTAGGGCCGCAGCGCATCGGCGATCTTCCGGCAGGTCGATTCCGAATGGGTTCCCAGCAGGATGGGTACAATCCGGAAATCCTTTTCCATGTAATACTGCAGGAAGGGCAGCTGGACCTCGAGGCTATGCTCGTTTAAATGAGCCCTGTCGTGATCTATAAAGAAGCTGTACTGCTCCACAAGCCTGTCTGCAAGTTCCAGGTTGACCTCAACCTCTCCCAGGGGTGTCACAAAGTTGCCGGACCGGTAAACGGCGGCAGCATCAAAGGCATAGCGGTGGCTGTTGCCAATGATGAAAACATTCTTGAAGTTTTTTTCAGGATCCACCTGTGTATAACTGCTGGCTGCTACTTCGCCTGAAAATGGGTAACCTGCATGAGGAGCGATAAGGGCAAGTACGGGTCCACCGCCCTTCGAAGGCAGGGCCCGGTTGAACAGGAATTCAAGGTCCCGGGTCAGAGCATCCGGGTCCGAAGCGTAATAGGAGCCGGCTGCGGCCGGCAGCCGGCGTTCGGCCCGGGTTTTTTCCTGGGCCTCCGCGGACCAGACTGTCAGGCTGATGAGGGTGAGCAGGAAGAATTTATGCATGGCTTCACACAGGTTTAAAACAAAGTTAATTAGAATTTTAATAACGGATAAATAATTAACTTAGGGAACTCGCAATCATCGCAAGACGCAGTCAAAAGAATGAAGGAGATCCTAACCCTCAAGGAATGATTATGATAAAAAGACTGATTCATTTCATCAGTACAGGCATCTGGCAGGTCGATATAAAATCCTATCCGCCGGTCCTGCGTTTTTTCATGCGGCAATTGAGGATCCTCATCCTGGCTGTCAAGGAGTTCAGGGCCAACCAGATCCAGCTAAGGGCTTCCGCACTGACCTATTATTCCCTGCTTTCCATAGTGCCTATTGCAGCCATGGCGTTTGGGATCGCCAAGGGATTCGGTTTTGAGACCCGGCTGGAAACCTTAATCCGGGAAAGGGTTGCCGAACAGCCGGAGCTGGCGGATGTGGTGGAATACATACTCGAGTTTGCCAATTCCATGCTGCATAATATTAACGGGGGCGTGATCGCAGGAGTGGGGGTGATCTTTTTGCTATGGGCGGTTATGAAAGTACTCGGGAACATCGAAAATTCCTTCAACGTAATCTGGCAGATCCGCCGTTCAAGGCCTCTTACAAGGAAATTCGCCGACTACCTCTCGATGATGCTGGTCCTTCCCATTCTTTTCCTCCTCAGCAGCACCATCACCGGTTTTGTGAGCAGTTTAGCCGGAAATAATGATTCTGCGGTCCTGGGATACCTGGGACCACTCCTGGTCTTCCTGGTCAAGCTGCTCCCCTATCTGCTTGTATTCCTTCTTTTTACCCTGCTCTATGTGGTCATGCCGAATACAAAGGTTCAGTTCAGGTACGGGCTCTATGCCGGGATCATAGCCGGGATCATTTTCCAGCTCACCCAGTATGTATACTTTTATTTCCAGGGTGAGGTCGGCAGGCTGGGAGCCATTTACGGGAGCTTTGTCGCCTTTCCGCTGTTCCTGGTATGGATGCGCCTCTCCTGGCTTATCGTCCTGTTGGGGGCCGAGATATCATTCGCATACCAGAACATAGAAAAATATGAATTTGAAGCGGAATCCCTGAATATAACACCCTATAACAGGAGATTGCTGACCTTCCTGGTCATGTATACCATCATTAAGAAATTCGAGACGGGGGAGAAGCCGCAGACCTCCTCGGAAATCAGCCGTGAACTGGGCATCCCTGTCAGGCTTGCCCGCGATATCATTTTCGATCTGCAGGACGGGCATTTGCTGATTGAGGCCTCCACCGAAAGTCCCAAGGAAAATGCGTACGTTCCCGCCCTGGACATCGGCAAAATCACGGTGGCCTACCTGATGGAGCAACTGGACCTGAGGGGGGATGAGCGCCTGATGGCAGAGGAAAGTACCAAATTAACCACTTTCTCAACCATCCAGAAAGGGCTCCTTGAATCCATACGGAAGAGTCCATCGAACAAACTCCTGAAGGACATTTAACCGGGGAATACTTACTGTTTATTATATTTTAACCGATAATATTTGAAATTTCAAACTTTTCTTTCTATTATTGCATCAAACTATCAGAAAATGATGTTTACCACTGCATATCATCATCACCATCATCACAGATGACAGGGTGCGGTATGCAGAAAATCAAATAATCTTTATTAATCAAGGTTTGCAGCATCTGCAAACCTTTTTTTTATTCAATTATGGAAAGCTTGAAAATTGGGATACAAAAGTCGGGAAGGCTCAGCGAGAAATCACTTGAGCTGCTGAAGGAGTCCGGTATCAGCCTGGCAAACGGAAGCCGCAAACTGCTGTCTGCCTCCCAGAATTTCCCGCTTGAAGCGGTATTCCTGAGAGACGACGACATTCCCCAGTATGTATACGACGGGGTAACGGATGTCGGGATTGTCGGGGAAAACATTGTCCGGGAGAAGGATCTTGAGCTCCAGGTTGTTGAACGGCTTGGTTTTGCACGATGCAGGATGTCCATCGCCCTGCCGAAGAATATGGATTACCGGGGACCCGAACAGCTCGACGGGAAAAGGATTGCTACATCCTACCCGAACATCCTGGGCTCCTTCCTGGCTGAGAATCGTATAGATGCCGAAATACACGTGATCAGCGGATCGGTCGAGATTGCCCCTGGAATCGGGCTGGCAGATGCCATACTGGATATTATCAGTACGGGCAGTACCCTGATCAGCAACGGCCTGAAAGAGGTGGAAGTGGTGATGGAATCCGAAGCAGTTCTGGTAGCCAGGACCGGCCTGGATAAATGGAAACAGGAAATACTCGATAAGCTTCTGTTCCGGATAAGAGCCGTGCGGAAATCACGTGACAATAAATACATCCTGCTGAACGCACCCAACGACTGCCTGGACAAGATCGTAGAGGTCATACCCGGGATGAAAAGCCCGACGGTCATGCCACTTGCTGAAAAAGGCTGGAGCTCCGTGCATTCCGTCCTGAACGAAAATGAATTCTGGGAAGTCATTGACCGCCTTCGCGAGCTGGGGGCACAGGGCATCCTGGTCATTCCCATTGAGAAAATGATAACCTGAAAATTTCCTTCGACTATGGAAGTATTCATTAATCCATCCAGGAACCGCTGGCCCGATATACTGGCCAGGCCTGCGTACGACATCTCCGCGATCAGGTCACAGGTAATGGAGATCCTCGGGCAGGTAAAGGCTGGCGGGGACCGGTCCATCATCGACCTGACCCGGAAGTTTGACGGAGTGGAGCTTGGGGAACTCCGGGTTTCAAAGGATGAAATTTCAAAAGCCGCGGGGATGGTATCCGACGAGCTTAAGGCCGCCATTGCACTGGCAAGATCAAACCTGGAGAAGTTCCACGCCTCGCAGAAGATCAATGACAGCCTCCTGGTAACCACACCCGGTGTCCGGTGCTGGACCCGGACGATTCCCATCGGGCGCGTGGGACTTTATGTTCCGGGCGGTTCGGCACCCCTTTTTTCGACCGTACTGATGCTGGGCATCCCTGCAAGGCTGGCTGGCTGTTCAGAGATTATCCTCTGTACCCCTCCCGGGCCCCAAGGAAAGATCCACCCTTCCATCCTGTATTGTGCCGGCATCCTGGGCATAGAAAATATCTTCCGGGTGGGAGGGGCCCAGGCCATTGCTGCCATGGCTTACGGTACGGAAAGCATTCCCGCGGTCGACAAGATATTCGGTCCCGGTAACCGTTATGTCACCCTGGCCAAACAACTGGTCAGCCTTGAAAACCTTGCCATCGACCTGCCGGCAGGTCCCTCCGAGCTTGCCGTGATTGCCGATGAAACCGCTGATCCGGCCTTTGTCGCAGCAGACCTGCTATCCCAGGCTGAACATGGCCCCGACAGCCAGGTTCTGCTGGTTTGCAGCGATGCAGGGCTTATAGAACCGGTGCAGCAGGAACTTACCAGGCAACTGGCCGACCTTCCCCGAAGGGAAATAGCAGAGAGATCCCTCGAAAAAAGCAGGATTGTCGTACTGGAGGACCGGGAAGACGTTCTTGAGCTTATCAACACATACGCTCCCGAACACCTCATTATCATGTGCCGGGATTACGGGGAGGTGGGCATCCGCATAAGGAATGCAGGTTCGGTGTTTGTGGGACCCTGCACGCCTGAAAGTGCCGGCGATTACGCTTCCGGCACCAACCATACCCTCCCGACAGGAGGCTATGCGAGGGCATGCAGCGGCCTTTCGGTGAACGATTTCCAGAAGAGGATAAGCTTCCAGGAGATCAGCGAAGAAGGCCTTCAGAACCTTGGGCCATCCATCGTATGCATGGCCCGGGAGGAGGAACTTACGGGACACGGCAGGGCTGTTGAAATTCGTTTAAGTAAAATATTAGATAATCGTAGATAAATGACTGAATTGGAAAATCTTGTACGAAAAAATATTTTAGAACTGGTCCCCTATTCCAGCGCCCGTGACGAATATCCAGGGGATGGGGCCATCCTGATGGATGCGAACGAGAGCCCGTACAATCCCCCCATCAACCGGTACCCTGATCCAAGGCAGGTCAGGCTCAAGGCCAGGCTGGCAGAGATGCTTCGATTGTCCCCCGAAAGGATATTCCTTGGCAATGGCAGTGATGAGGCCATTGACCTGCTGATCCGGATTTTTTGCATTCCCGGTACCAACCGGGTCATCATCATGGATCCAAGTTACGGAATGTACAAGGTATGTGCGGACCTGAACGATGTCCGGGTGGATTTTGCAGAGCTGGATCCCGATTTCCGTTTGAATGCGGACCGCCTGCTTGCGGCAGTCAGGCCGTCCACGAAGCTGATCTTTCTTTGCTCTCCGAACAATCCAACCTCCAATCTTCTTGAGATCCCCCCGATTAAAAGGATTCTCGGCGAATTCACAGGCATGGTGGTTGTCGATGAAGCCTATATTGATTTTGCCGGCGGGGAAGGATTGATATCGCTCCTGGAAAGATATCCCAGGCTGGTTATCCTCCGGACCCTTTCCAAGGCCTGGGCTGCTGCCGGTATACGCATGGGCATGGCGCTTGCCGATCCCCGGGTGATCGGCCTGATGAGCAGGGTGAAATATCCCTATAATCTGAGCGTGCTGACCCAGGATAAAGCCATGGAATTGCTTGATAACCAGAAACAGAAGCAGGAATGGGTGGAAAAGATACTCCTGGAGCGGGACCGGCTGGCCGGAGCGCTGGCGGGAATGGGCATGGTCAGAAAGGTCCATCCCTCGGATGCAAATTTCCTGCTGGTGCGTGTGGACAATCCGGATGCAGTCCATGAGCACCTGGTCCGGGGTGGAGTGATCGTCAGGAACCGTTCCCGCATGACCCATTGCGAGGGGTGTCTTCGGATAACCATAGGGACGGAGGATGAAAACCGCCGTCTGATTGAACTCATGAAATCCTTCTGATATGAGAAAAATTCTGTTTATAGACCGTGACGGGACCCTTATTGTTGAGCCCCCGGGAGATTTCCAGGTTGATTCCCTGGAAAAACTTGAATTCCTGCCGGGCGTTTTCAGGAACCTGTACTTCATCAGGCAGAACCTTGATTATGACATTGTCATGGTTTCCAACCAGGATGGTTTGGGCAGGGAGCAATACCCTGAAGATGCTTTTAAACGGGTCCAGGACAAAGTTCTGACCGATTTTAAGAATGAGGGGATCGAATTTGACGGCATCCATATTGACCCCTCCATCCCTGAAGAGAAAATGCCCACCAGGAAGCCGGGCACCGGTATGCTTTCCAGGTACCTGGAAGGGGAGTATGACCTGGCGAATTCCTGGGTGATCGGAGACCGCCTGACGGATATTGAACTGGCCAGGAACCTGGGCGCCGGTGGGATACTGATCGGTGGAGAGGGACTCGGGAAAGCGTTGCAGGAAGCAGGTCTCGGCGAGTACTGTGGGTTCATTGCCGGCGGGTGGTCCGAGATCTTCGGTTTTCTCCTGAGAAACCAGCGCCGGGTAAAGGTGGAAAGGAATACCAGGGAAACCCGCATCAGGATCGACCTGAGCCTGGATGGCACAGGCCTTTGCAGGGTCTCCACGGGGATCGGGTTCTTTGACCATATGCTGGAGCAGATTGCCAGGCATGGGGGGATGGACCTGGAGATTGAGGCAAGCGGTGATCTTGAAGTAGATGAACATCACACCATCGAGGATACCGGCCTGGCGCTCGGTGAAGCTTTTAGCAGGGCCCTTGGTGATCGAAAAGGAATTGACCGCTATGGTTTTGTCCTGCCAATGGATGATTCCCTGGCAAGGGTGGTCATGGATATGGGGGGCAGGAACTGGCTGGTTTGGGATGTGGAATTCAAAAGGGAAAGAATCGGGGAGATGCCATCCGAAATGTTTGAGCATTTCTTCAAATCCTTCACGGATACGGCCCGCTGCAATCTTCATATAGAAGCTGCGGGAAGAAACGAGCATCATAAGGCAGAAGCCGTCTTCAAGGCATTTGCAAGGACGCTGCGACAGGCTGTTCGCAGGGACCCATGGAAGGATGAGATCCCTTCCACAAAAGGAAAATTATAGCAGGAAGGAACCTGGAAAAGACCGTTCATGCCGGAACCGATCCTGCCCATAAGTCTTGATGAAAAGCATGCGTGTAGCCATCGTAAAATATAATGCAGGGAATATTCGTTCGGTCGATTTCGCCCTGAAACGGCTTGGCGTTGAGGCCAGCATCACCGATGACCATGACCGGCTGCGGTCTGCAGACAGGGTCATATTCCCGGGTGTGGGGGAAGCCAGCACAACGATGCAATACCTCAGGGAGCGGGGACTGGATGTGCTGATCCGCAGCCTTAGCCAGCCGGTACTGGGAATCTGCCTAGGGCTTCAGTTAATGTGTTCCTTCTCGGAAGAGGGAGCAACGGATTGCATCGGGATATTCGATTTGGCCGTCCGGAAATTTGAGCCCCTGCAAAAGGTGCCCCATATGGGATGGAACAGCCTTGAAAACATCTCGGGACGGCTGATACCGGCTGAACTGGAACATGCGTACACATACTTTGTCCACAGTTATTACGCCCCACTGGGGGAGCACACTTCTGCGGTTGCCGATTACATAAACCCTTTCAGCGCTGCGATTGAAAGGGATAATTTCTTTGCCACACAGTTCCATCCGGAAAAGAGCGGATCTGTCGGCGAAATCATTCTCAGAAGCTTTCTGGCCCTATGATAGAATTAATTCCAGCCATCGACATTATTGACGGGGCATGCGTACGGCTCCAGCAGGGCGATTACAGCCGGAAACAGGTTTATTCCGGCTCGCCCGAAGACCTAGCCACCCGTTTTGAGGATATGGGTATTCGCAGGCTGCACCTGGTGGACCTCGACGGGGCCAGGACCGGACATGTGGTCAATCTGGACACCCTGGAAAAAATCAGGGCCAGGACTTCACTGGTCATCGACTTTGGAGGGGGCGTGAAGTCCGATGAAGATATCCGCCGGGTATTCGCAGCCGGGGCTGAAATGGTCACAGCCGGCAGCATTGCGGTCATGGACCCTGAACGGGTTGTGGAATGGCTGGCAGTCTTCGGCGCCGAAAAAATCATCCTCGGAGCGGATGTACGGGATGGGATGATATCCATCCAGGGCTGGCAGGAAAATACTTCTCTTGGCCTGATGGATTTCGTAGCTAAATTTCAACAGGCAGGGATCCGGAGGATGATCTGTACGGACATTTCACTGGACGGGATGCTGCAGGGACCCGCCCTGGGGCTCTACAAGGACCTTAAACAGGCTTTTCCGGGGCTTGAGATCATTGCCAGCGGGGGGATTTCAGGTATGCAGGATATTATGGAACTGCACAGGCTGGGAATAAGCGGTGTGATCTTTGGCAAGGCGTATTACGAGGGTAGGATTGCGGAAACAGAAATCGGGAAATTCTTGAAATCCAACTGAAATGCTGGCAAAACGGATCATACCATGTCTGGATATACGTGACGGTCAGACCGTAAAAGGGATCAACTTTCTTGAAATCAGGGAAGTGGGCGATCCTGTGGAGATGGGGGCCGAATACGCAGAATCGGGAGCGGATGAACTGGTATACCTGGATATCACGGCCACGCATGAAGGCCGCAACCTGTTTGCCGACCTGGTCCAGCAGATCGCAAGGCATGTAAACATCCCGTTTACCGTGGGAGGGGGGATCCGTGAAATAAAGGACGTGGACCCGCTGCTGGCTGCTGGAGCGGATAAAGTAACGGTAAATTCTGCAGCGGTCCGGGATCCGGAGCTGATCAGCCGGATCGCCAGCTCCTACGGAAGCCAGTTCGTGGTGGTGGCCATTGATGCAAAGTTCGAGGAGAACGACTGGTTTGTCTATGTGAACGGCGGGCGGATCAAAACCGGGAGAAGGCTTTTTGAATGGGCGAAAGAGGCCGAAGAGCGGGGAGCCGGGGAGATCCTGTTCACCTCCATGAACCATGACGGTACGAAGAACGGGTATGCCAACGAGGCCACGGCCCGCATTTCAAGGGAGCGGGGCATTCCCGTAATCGCCTCGGGGGGCGCGGGGAAGATGAGTCATTTTGTGGATGTCTTTACAGATGGCGAAGCGGATGCGGCCCTTGCCGCTTCCATTTTTCATTTCAGGGAAATAGGCATGGCAGATCTGAAGGAGCATTTGAGAAAACACAATATACCTGTACGATAGGGATTCGAAACCAAGCGGATGAGCACACTGGAAGAATTGGGATACAATGCAGATTTTGAAAATTACCGTATGGACCGGGGACTCGAAGGATTCGGTGTAGGAAGGGTGATCTCAGAGCATAAGGAAAGGTACCTGGCGATCTGTCACGCTTCCGGGGTGACACCGGTGATCATCCTGAGCAAGACAGACCTGCTGGGTGAATCCGGTCTGGATGAAATTCGGGAAGAGCTTTGCAGTCGCCTGAAAGAGGTGCCCGTAATACCCATCAGCAACACCACAGGATCGGGTTATACGGAACTGAAAGCTGTATTTAATACTGGAAAGACCTATTGTATGCTTGGTTCATCGGGGGTAGGTAAATCAAGCCTTTTAAACAACCTTACGGGCAGGGGAATCATGAAAACAGGCCCCGTCAGCCAAAAAAGGGCAAAAGGCAGGCACATTACGAGTCACCGGGAATTGATTGTCCTTGACGGGGGAGGCATTATTATCGACAATCCGGGAATGAGAGAGATCGGTGTTACTGAAACAGATCAAGGAGTTCGCCAGACCTTCGATTCAATCATCGGAAAATCCATTGAATGCAAATACAGGGATTGTACGCATATCCGGGAAGAAGGGTGTGCCGTGCTCGCTGCCGTTGAAAAGGGTGAGATCGACCGGAAATCTTACGATAACTTCCTGAAAATGGAAAGGGAGAAGGAATACTTTAAATCAAGCATCGTGGAAAAACGTAAAAAAGACAGGGCGTTTGGAAAGATCATCAAAAGATACAAGAAAGACCGGAATCTGAAGAAGCCTTGAGTACGCAATCATACTTATTAAACCGGAAGTAAAACCATCAAATATGAACCTGAATTTTGAAAAAATGGGAGGGATCCTGCCTGCAGTCATCCAGGATGCTGAAACAGGAGAAGTGCTGATGCTTGGATTCATGAATCCTGAGGCCTATGATAAAACCAGGACCGAGGGCAGGGTCTGCTTTTATTCCAGGACAAAAAAGAGATTATGGACGAAAGGGGAAGAAAGCGGCAATTACCTGAATGTCGTGGAGATCCGGGAAGACTGTGACCGGGACAGCCTGCT
>CAZVLG010000417.1:0-1631 GCA_964627835.1 uncultured Bacteroides sp. | reverse complement strand
CTATGTGTCCGCCCAGAACCTGTTCACCATTACCAAGTACAAGGGCTATGACCCGGATATAGGCAACGATGGTTTGTTTTACAGGGGACTCGATAATGGCTCGTACCCGTCCCCCAGAACATTTCTTGCCGGGATTAAAATCACACTTTAAGACCAACCCTAATCTGAAAAAACAATCATCATGAAAAAAGCAATATATCTATTCAGTATGGGACTGCTCCTTATCTGCTTCTCCTGCGGAGAAGATTTCCTGGAGATTCAGAACCCCAACCAGCAGACCACTGGGACCTTCTGGCAAACGGACGTAGATGCTCTTAAGGCCATTAACTCCACTTACCAGTCACTTACCATGGACGGATTGTACATGCGCCTGTATCCCTGGATTATGGATTCCAGGGCGGATGACTGTTACAATACGAGTCCCTGGTGGATCGAATGGGTGGTCATCTACGTGACACAGCCCGACAACCCCTGCTACTATACACCCTTTTATATCGTTTTCGAAGGTGTCTGGAGGGCAAACCAGGTGCTAACCTACGTGCCCGATATTGAGATGGACGAAACACTCAAGGAGAGGATCCTTGCCGAAGCCAAGTTCCTCAGGGCACTTTACTATTACCATGGGGCCATCCTTTTCAAGGACATTCCCCTTATTTTGGAAATCCCGACCGAAGCGGAGGATTTCTATCCACCTCAGGCAACGGCAGAGGAAATCTGGGCCCAGGTCTACAAGGATTTCAACGAAGCCATGGACGTATTGCCCACCAAGCAGGAATACCCTGCTTCGGATATGGGAAGGGCCACCAGTGGTGCAGCAGCAGGCTTCCTGGCAAAATCCTACATGTTCAACCATGAGTGGAACCTGGCCGAACCCATCCTGAAAGACATTATCGACCAGGAGTTTGGCACTTACAGCCTGGTTCCGAATTACCGGGATAATTTTACCACCACCAATGAAAACAATTCGGAATCCCTTTTCGAGATACAGTTCAGCAAGAGCTATGGGGGAACTTCCCTGGGCTGGGTGGGAGAACCCGACTCAGACTGGAGCAAGACATCCGGAAAGGCAAGGACCTATGCCCCCCTTGGTTTTGGATGGGGAGACATCACACCCACCGATTGGATATTCGAGGAATACCAGCAGGATTCAACGGTGACCGGCGAACCCGACCCGAGGCTCCAGGCTAATTTCTTATATGATTATCCCGGGTCCACGGTATATGGAAGGTCCTGGCCTGCGGGACTGATCCAACAGTCCGGGAACGTACATCATATCCACCTGCGGAAATACCTGAACGACGAAACGGATCCGGACGAAGTCGAGTGGCGCTCCGAGATCAACGAAAGGATACTCAGGTATGCCGACATCCTCTTGCTTTATGCGGAATGCCTGAATGAACTGAACCGTACGGATGAGGCCTATGCGTACATCCAGATGGTGAGGGACCGGGCCAACCTGCCTGACCTGGCCACCAAGAAACCGGGCATGACCCAGCAGGAAATGCGGATGCAGATATCGCATGAACGGGCCGTGGAATTGTGCTTCGAGGCACAGCGGTATGTAGACCTGCCAGCTCGCGGCTTTTTCTTCAGAACGGCACATCACCTCATATCACCGCGGAAGTTTATAG
>CAZVLG010000416.1:0-2131 GCA_964627835.1 uncultured Bacteroides sp. | reverse complement strand
GAATCCCAATGCCATGTTTGTGCTCTGGAAGGATCATACAGCCGTAAAGGAAGCCGCCGAAATAAATAAAATTTCACGTACATGGGGAGGTGTGGATTACACTAAATTTGAAGGAGGGATATATTCCTCCGAATGGTTCTGGGCAAAGATCCTGCATGTGCTGCGCGCGGATGAAAAAGTACGCCAACAGGCTTTTTCATGGGTGGAACACTGTGACTGGATCCCGGCCATTCTTACCGGGAATACGGATCCCCTGACCATGAAACGAAGCCGCTGTGCTGCCGGACATAAAGCGATGTGGCATGAGGATTTTGGCGGTCTCCCGGCAGAGGAATTCCTTGTAAAGCTTGATCCCCTTCTGGCCGGACTGCGGGAGCGCCTTTACAAAGACACCCATACCTCCGATGTTTCCGCAGGTTTTCTTACAAAAGAATGGAGCGATAAGCTGAACCTTCCCGAAGGAATCGTCGTGGGCGTGGGGGCCTTCGATGCCCATATGGGGGCGGTTGGCGGAGAGATCGAGCCCTTCCATCTGAGCAAGGTAATGGGGACTTCCACATGCGATATGCTGGTTGCACCATTCGATGAGGTAGGCGATACCCTGGTTAACGGCATATGCGGCCAGGTTGACGGGTCCATTACCCCGGGCATGCTTGGATTGGAAGCCGGGCAATCGGCTTTTGGAGATGTATATGCATGGTTCAGGGAAGTGCTTTCCTGGCCTCTGGATAATATCCTTGCCAGGACCGGATCTATTGATGAAACCACCCGGGAAAAACTGGTGAATGAGGTACGGGACAGGATCATCCCAGAACTGACCGCAGCAGCTGAAAAAATCGACATAGGGGAATCAGGGATCATAGCGCTTGACTGGATGAACGGAAGGCGCACTCCCGATGCCAACCAGGCACTTAAGGGGGCTGTTATGGGACTCAACCTGGGCAGCGATGCACCCAGGATCTTCCGGGCCCTGGTGGAGGCCACGGTATTCGGATCGAAAAAGATCGTCGACCGTTTCATTTCCGAAGGGGTCAGAATTGACGGAGTTATCGCCCTCGGAGGAGTGGCCAAGAAATCCCCCTTCGTCATGCAGGTAATGGCAGATGCCCTGAACACGACCATAAAGGTGGCAAAATCAGAGCAAACCGTTGCCCTGGGAGCCGCCATGTTTGCGGCAGTGGTTGCCGGGCTCTACAAAGATGTTGAAGAGGCTCAAAAAGGGATGGGCTCCGGATTTGACGCCATTTATGAGCCCATACCAGGGAATGCCGAAAAATACAAATCCCTTTATGAGGCATACAACAGGCTGGGAGGTTTCATCGAAGAGGAGACGGCAGTGAGCTGAGCGGGGGAATCCCCGGCTCGATATTCCCGAAGACGAGACCCCGGGGAGTAGATGCAGGCCTGTACGCCCGGCTGGACAACCATATAAATTAAGCTTTTTTGCTATTTTTATTGTTGATGTTGAGTCTCTGCAAGAGGCATACGGTTATGCTCCTTCTGGCCATTTCGGTTCCACTGTACTTGTACCCGGCTGAAAATGGCGAACCTGTGATTATGCAGCGCCTCCAGGGGGAGATCGTATTTGACGGCATGCCCGACGAGGAGGTCTGGCAGGCCTGCGAGCCTTTTCCATTCGTAACCCACAATCCCGTGTTTGGCCAGGAGCCCAGGGAAAGAACCGATGTGCGCATTCTCTATGATGACCAGTACGTGTACGTCGGGGTCGGTTTCTATACGGAAGACCCGTCGACCATCCAGTCCACCTCCAAGAAACGGGATGAGAGCAAGGGAGACACCGACTGGTTCGGCATCATTTTCGATTCCTACAATGATAATGAGAACGGGATATCTTTCTGGACGACCCCCACAGGCTTGCGTACGGATGTCTCCATATTCAATGATGCGGCCGAAGGCCTTCCTCCCCCGGTTAATTTCAGCTGGAATACCTACTGGGACGTCAGGAGCCAGATGAATGAACAGGGGTGGTTCGCCGAATTGCAGATCCCCGTGTCCAGCCTCAAGTTCCAGGAACAGGACGGCGAAGTGGTCATGGGATTGATCCTGATACGGTGGATCCCGCATTTCAATGAATTGTACATTTATCCGGCCATTCCTAACGAATACGGCT
>CAZVLG010000415.1:0-14497 GCA_964627835.1 uncultured Bacteroides sp. | reverse complement strand
AAAAACGAATGGAATCATTACCGGATCGAGGCCATTGGCAATTCTATCAGAACCTGGGTGAACGGGGTGATGTGTGCCAACCTGGTTGACGAAGCGGATGAATCAGGGTTCATCGCCTTCCAGGTGCATAAAATCAACAGGGAAAAGCCCTGGTCGGAAGGTGCTGAGGTACGATGGAAGGAAATCCGGATCTTGACCCGGGACCTTGAGGAACATCGTATCAAGGGTGCCGCCCCGGTTCCTGTAAAGACGGTGCTTCTGAATAATCAGCTGACGGATGATGAGATGAAAGATGGATGGGAACTTCTTTTCGACGGGACCAGTACCGCCAAGTGGAGAGGCGCTCACATGGAGGGATTCCCGGAGGATGGGTGGAAGGTGGCAGACGGTGTCCTTGAATTGAATGCGTCGGGCGGCGGGGAATCCGAGAACGCCGGGGATATCCTGACCATCGAAGAGTTTGCGGATTTTGAACTCTGCGTCGATTTCAGGCTTAGCCCCGGTGCCAACAGCGGGATCAAATACTTTGTTACGGAAAAAGAACATTCCGAGGGCTCCGCTATCGGGTTGGAATACCAGTTGCTGGACGATGAAAGGAACCCGGATGCAGGGAAAGGGAAAAACGGCAACCGGACCCTTGCATCCCTCTACGATCTCATTCCTGCAGGCAATAAGTTTGTCCGGGAACCAGGACAATGGAACATGGCCAGGATAATCTCAAGGGGGGATACCGTTCAACACTGGCTCAATGGAAGCAAGGTCCTTGAATACCGGAGGGGCTCAGATGATTTCCGTGCCCTTGTTTCGGGCAGCAAATACAAGATCTGGGAAAACTTCGGGGAGGCTGAATCCGGGCATATCCTCCTGCAGGAGCATGGATACGATGTATCCTTCCGGAATATTAAGATCCGGCGTATTGTTCCGCAGAAAAGCAACCCATAACCGAAAATCATGGCAAACACAAGAAGGAACTTCATTAAGAAAGCAGCCGTCGGGGCTGCGGGAATTTATGCCGGGGGACTGCCACTGACTGCCCGGAGCCTGGCCCGGGTAAAGGGGGCCAACGACCGGATCCGTATCGGTATCGTTGGTTTTTCAGACAGGGCCAAGCATACCCTGATCCCGGCATTGCTTGAACACCGGGAAGAATTGAACTGTGAAATCGTAGCCATTTCCGATATCTGGAACCTAAGAAGGGAGGAGGGAAAGGCATTCATGGCCGAAAGAGGCCTCGATGTCTCACTGGCAAGGAATAACGAGGAGCTCTACGAGGCATTCAGCCCGGATGCCGTGATCATTTCAACAGCGGATTTCCAGCATGCCCTTCACGCCGCAGAGGCGGCCGAAGCAGGCTGTGACGCCTATGTCGAAAAGCCATTTGCGGAAACAATGGAAGATGCACGCCTGGGACTGGATACAGTGCGAAGGACAGGCCGTATCATACAGATAGGTTCCCAGCGCAGAAGCGGTCTCAATTACCAGGCGGCGGCGGATTATCTTGCTTCCGGAAATTTCGGAGATATCACCATGGTGGAAATGTGCTGGAACGTCAACCAGCCGGGGCGCTGGAGAAGGCCCGGTCTCTGTGCCTCCATTAAAAAAGAAGACACGGACTGGGAGCGATACCTGATGAACCGGCCCTATGAGGAATGGGATCCCCGCAAATACATTGAATACAGGCTTTTCTGGCCGTATTCAAGTGGCATTCCCGGACAGTGGATGTGCCACCAGATCGATACTGTTCACTGGTTTTCGGGACTTAAATATCCCCGGTCCTGTTCAGCAAACGGGGGGATATATGCCTGGAAGGACGGAAGGAAGAATTTTGATACGATGACGGCAGTTTTCGATTACGGTCCGCCCGATGATCCTGCCTCCGGATTCCAGGTGCTCTACACTTCCCGGCAGCATAACTCCGCAGGGGGCGTCAAAGAACGGTATTACTCCACAGGCGGCACCCTCGACCTTGACAAAAACCGTGTGAATGACGAGGGAGGTTTGACACAGCGGTATGCATCTCCCATGGGGATGGAACCGTTTCAGCTGGAGGAGCTCAAGCTGCCGGATATCTACACCGATACCGCAGCGAACACGGGTGTCGACAGGATGACATCCGCGCATATTAAAAACTGGCTGGAATGCGTCAGAAATCGTAAAACCCCGAATGCTCCGGTTGAAGCGGGATACCAGCATACCATAGCAGTAGTCATGACGACCGCGGCCCTGCATACCGGAAAACGTGTTACCTTTGATGAAGATTCACAGGAGGTAATGGCGGGAGACCAGGTATTTAAATATTAACCAAAAAGATATACGCCATGCAAAAAAATCGTTTATCCGGCACCAGGCTTTTCATTCTGTTCGTATTGATTTCCGCAACGCTGATCCTTTCCTCCTGCAGGCAGGGACAGAAATCCCCTCCAGCCGCTGAAGAAACCGCAATATCCCTGAAGAAGGGAGTCATCCTGGTTGATTACCGGGAGGAAAAAAAAGTGGACGTTTATCTGGACGGGGACATATTCACCTCTTACATTTACCCCGATGAACTTACAAAACCGGTGCTTTTCCCGGTCCGTACCGCTGAAGGGACCATAGTTACACGCGGATTTCCACTGGAGCCGAGGGAAGGGGAGAGGGTAGACCATCCGCATCAAGCGGGGATATGGTTCAGCTTCGGAGATGTGAACGGATATAATTTCTGGAAAAGTTCATTGGAAGATGCCGCTGAACAGGACGGCAACCCCTGCCGCATACTTCACCGGGGCGTAAAGCGTGCCGAAAGCAGGGAAGACCTGGGTGTTCTGGAGATAGCGGCGGACTGGCAGGTCACTGCTGAAGATGGGTCCTGGCACACTCTGCTGCAGGAACAAACCGTATTTGAATTCAGCGGGCGGGAATACACCCGTACCATCGACCGGATCACCCGGCTGACCGCCCAGGAGGAAGAAGTTGTTTTCACCGACAGCAAAGAGGGCTTGTTTGCCATCCGTGTTGCCAGGGAACTGGAGCACCCTTCCGACAAACCCGCAGTCTTTACAGATGCCGAAGGAGTCCCCATGGAAAATGCAAAAGTTGATAACAAGGGGGTGAACGGTCATTACCTGAACTCTGAGGGAGTGGACGGTACCGAAGCGTGGGGGAAAACTGCCAGGTGGGCCAGCCTGTCATCCAATATAGCCGAGGAGCAGATCACCATAGCCATCTTCGACCATCCTGAAAATTTTGGCTATCCCGCACACTGGCATGCCAGGGACTACGGATTGTTTTCGGTCAATAACCTGGGAGCCAGGGCTTTCGATGAGAACGCGGAACCCATTATGTTTACGCTGATGCCAGGGGAGTCCATGGTCTTCAAGCACAGGCTTTTTATTTTAACTGGCACACATGCGGACAGCGAACAACTGGAGAAGGTCTTCGAAGAATTCAGGAACAAATAAACCGGGCCTGCAGGGTCCTTACAGGGGGATCCTCCTGCCCTTTGCATTGCTTTCCAGGGCTGCTTCAATCACCCGGATCACCAGGTTGGCATCCGAGGCCGTAACTGCGGGATCAGTTCCCTCCTTCATTGTCCTGTAAATGTTTTCATAGAAGTCACCATAACGGCCGGGCAGGGTTTCGAATTTTCCCCGGTATGGTTCCCCTCCGGATTCGGTATTCAGAATTCCCCAGTCGGACTCGGGCTCCTTTCCCCAGTCATCCCCGAGAGGCCATTTCCCGTCTTTCAATGCATCCTCCTGTGGATCCAGCCCATGTTTGAGGTAGGATCCTTGCGTGCCGTGAAGGTAGAACCGGGGACCGGCTTCCTTAACCAGGTAACTTGCCTTGAGGGTAACCTTGATATCCGGGTAGCCAAGCAGGATGGTGAAGGCGTCGTCTACTTTGCTGCCGGTCCGCATTATCCGAATGTCGGCATATACATGCTCAGGTTTTCCAAATAAAACAAGGGCCTGGTCAATCAGGTGAGACCCAAGATTGTAGACCGTGCTGCCCGATCCCTGGTCTTCTTTCCAGGTTCCCTCCTGGATATAATTTCTGAACCGGTCGAAATGAGCTTCGTATTCAACCAGCCTTCCCAGCAATCCATCATCGATAATCTTTCTGACCGTTAAAAAATCACCATCCCAGCGCCGGTTCTGGAAAACGCTCAGTACCAAGCCCTGTTTTTCTGCCAGTTCAATCAGATCCTGCCCGCACTTGCTCTCCTTCACAAAAGGTTTTTCAACCACTACATGTTTGCCAGCCTCCAGAGCCTTCCGGCACATCTCGAAATGCAGGGGATCGGGGGTATTCACAATGAGCAGTTCAATGCGGTCATCCCGCAGGAGATCCTCATAATCCCTTACGATCCTGGCCTCGGGATAACGTGATGCAGCAAGGTTCTTGCTTCGTTCAAGTATGGAAAATATTTCAAACCCGGGATGTACATGCAAGAGGGGAGCATGAAATACCTGTCCGGACATTCCGTAGGACGCAAGACCGACACCTATTTTTTCCATTATGAAGATTTTTATGTTCGAAAAATACATAAAGCCCTTCTATTTTCTCAAATATCATGAGTATTTTTGGGTCCCGGACCAGCACGGCACAGGAAAAGCACTTCGGTCCTCCCTGCAGGTATGACCGGTCGAAGGTTTACAATTTAAAATTTCAGCACAAACCATGAAACATCTTTCTTTTTCGAACGGCAAAACCATCAGGATTTTCACAAGGATCCTGTACCTGGTCATGCTTTTTTCCAGCCTTGCGGGCTGCACGAAAGTTGAAAAACCGGAACTTCCCCGCAACATCATCCTCATGATCGGGGATGGCATGGGGACCTCCCATGTGTATGCAGGTATGATGGCCAATGGCGGACACCTGAACCTGGAAGCCTGCGAATATGTCGGGTTCCAGAAGACCTACTCCGCGAATTCGGATATTACGGATTCCGGTGCCAGCAGCACCGCCATGGCAACGGGGATCAAAACAAGGAACAAATCGATCGCTGTGGATGAAAACGGGATCCCGGTGGCAACCATTCTCGAACTTGCAGAGAAGAAAGGCCTTTCGACGGGACTCCTGGCCACATCAACGATCACACATGCCACCCCGGCCGCCTTCGCTGCCCATAATAAGGACCGTTACAAATACGAGGAAATTGCGGTGGATATGTGTAAATCCGGGGCCGATGTCCTCATCGGAGGCGGGCGATATCATTTTAACCATCGGGAGGATGGCGTGAACCTGATCGATACCCTGGCTGCTGCAGGTTATTATTTCGGTGAGCGGATCGAGGATATTCCGGAGGATCACAGCGGGCCCATTGCCATCCTTACGGATACGATGGCTATGCCGCCGGCGGCCATGGGCAGGGGGGATCTTCTGGCCCGGGCAACCTCCCTGGCCGTAAAAAGGCTTTCCCGGAACCCGGCAGGATTTTTCCTGATGGTCGAAGGCTCCCAGATTGACTGGGCTTCTCACGACAACGATACTCCATATCTTGTTTCTGAGATGATCGACTTTGATGAAGCAATTGGCAAGGCCATTGATTTTGCCAGAAAAGACGGGGAAACCCTTGTGGTCATTACGGCTGATCACGAAACCGGTGGATTCTCGATCCTGAAAGGCGGAATCAACACCCCCGCCGTGGAAGGTGCATTCTCCAGCACAAAGCATACCGGTGTTATGGTCCCGGTTTTTGCGTATGGTCCGGGATCAGAATCCTTTGCCGGTATCTACGAAAATACCGACATCTTCAAGAAGATGAAAAGACTCCTGGAGCTATAATCCCAAACGATTTGAATGTCCGTAAAATACATACTGCATTTATTGCAATGACCTGTCTCGCAAGTTTCTGTTTATCGTCGGGATGCGGAGTCCGTAATCCCAGCAACAGAGAGGCCGGAAAGAGGGAGGACAAGCCTCAGCTGACCTCCCATGTGGAATACCTGGACAATATGCTTATCGAGAATTCGGGTTTGATTTATCACGACGGCAAGCTGTGGACCATCAATGACAGCGGAGGCGACCCGGTTTTGTTTGCGCTGGATATCAAGACCGGCAAAGCATTGCAGGCGATTCATGTGGAAAATGGGGAAAATGTGGACTGGGAATCACTCGCCCAGGACGAACGGAACGTATACATATGCGATGTCGGCAATAATTACGGACGCAGGGAAAAACTGAGGATCTACAAGATCTCCAAGGATTCCATACCTTCCTCGGGAAATGCTTCGCTTACAGCCGAAATTATTGAATACAGGTACGAGGGAATGGAGAAAGAAGAGCACCTGCTCCGGAGAAGCAGGTTCGATTGCGAGGCGGCATTTGCACTGGGCGACAGCCTTTACCTTTTTACAAAGGACTGGGAAACAATGACCACGACCCTCTATACATGCAGCAGCCAGCCCGGGACATATGAGCTGAGGCCGCGCAGGATTTATGCGGTCGAGGGACTCATAACAGGGGCAGACATAAGCCCGGACAAACGATTTGTTGTACTCTGCGGGTACAGGGAATATGTGCCTTTTATCTGCCTGTTCAAGGACTTTGATCCTGCCGATTACTCCCCGGGTGAATTGCTCCGGTTTGATTACCCGGCCTACCTTGACCTCCAGACAGAGGGCATTGCTGTTGAATCCCCGGAAAGGATATTCATCTCCTGCGAAATGACCGAGTTCCCGGCTGCCTTATACAGAATGGACCTCCGGGGCTGTATGAAATGAGCCAGGATTTCATACATTTGCTATGCGGCCTGCCTCGTAATGGCATGGTTTGTGTAATTTCTGCAGCATGAGAACGTTATTCGTATCGGTTCTTCTTCTGTTATCCATTTCCCTTGTTGCACAGGAGGAATATTCAACTGGGAACAAAAGAGCCATAGGCCAGTATGAGATGGGGAAACGGTATTATATTCTGAGGGATTACACGAATGCTACCGAGAAATTACTGGAAGCCGTCAAACTGGATCCCGAGTTTATCGAGGCCTGGCTCTTGCTGGGCCAGGTACAAACGGATGATGGCAACCTGGAGGCTTCGGTTGAAGCATATACCCGCGCCGTGGAAATAGATCCCCTGTTCTTTCCCAATGTGCTGTTCTTCCTTGCTGAGAATGAAATGGCACTGGGGAAATATTACGATGCCAGGGTGCACTATGAGTGGTTTCTTGCCATGGGAGGCATCAATCCAAAAATAAGAGAGGCAGCACTGAAATCTCACGCATCATGCAGCCTGGCAATACATTCTAGGGAAAACCCGGTCCCGTTCAAACCGGAAAACCTGGGCCCGAATATCAATACGCAGTATGATGAATACTGGCCGAGCCTTTCTGCCGATGAATCCATGCTGGTGTATACCGTTCTTCTGCCCATTGATGAGAAAAATCCTGCTTTTCATGGGAACAGGCAGGAGGACCTGTATTTCAGCAGGTTTGAGAACGGGCAGTGGCAGCAGGCAAAAGACATGGGCACACCTCCCAATACATCCGATAATGAGGGGGCACAATCCATTTCCGGCAACGGTCTGTTCATGGTATTTACTGGCTGCATGCGGGATGACGGATACGGCCTTTGCGACCTGTATTATTCGGAAAACAGGAATGGAACCTGGACATCCCCGAAGAATATGGGGCCGCCGATCAACACCAGCAACAGTGAAAAGCAGCCGGCGCTCTCTTCCGATGGCAGGGTGCTTTACTTCAGCTCAAGCCGCCTGGGGGGATTTGGGAACTATGATCTGTGGATGTCGGTCCGCGGTGAAGACGGTTCCTGGAGCGAGCCGGTCAATATGGGAGAAAACATCAATACGGAAGGATCGGATCAGTCCCCCTTCATGCATCCCGACAATAAAACCTTGTATTTCAGCTCAAACGGCTGGCCGGGTATGGGTGATTACGATATTTTCCTTTCGAGAAAAACCTCAGACAGTACCTGGTCCGAGCCATTGAACCTGGGTTACCCCATCAACACCCATCATGCCGAGCAGGGACTGATCGTTAATTCAAGGGCGAACGTGGCCTATTTTTCCTCCGACCGCCTCAGTGGGAAGGGCCAGGATATATTCTCCTTTGAACTGTATTACGATGCCCGGCCCAACCGGGTTTCCTATATGAAAGGCAGGGTCTATGATTCGGAGACAGGGAGGCCGCTCGGAGCCAGGTTTGAGCTCATCGACCTGCAATCTTCGAAAACGGTCATTAGTTCCAGTTCCGATCCGGGAACCGGTGAGTTCCTGGTGGTGATCCCCGTTGATGTGGACTACGCATTGAACGTCAATCGCCCATCCTACCTGTTCCATTCTGAGAATTTCTCATTTGACAAGGTATACGGGCAGGACGAACCCTTCTATATGGATATTGCCCTGAAGCCCATCAAGGTGGGAGAGAAGATCACACTGCGCAATGTATTTTACAAAACCGACTCCTTTGCTCTCGATTCCAGGTCAAAGGTCGAACTGGATAAAGTCGTCAGCCTCATGGAGTCAAATCCAACGCTTGTGATCGAGATGGGGGGGCATACTGACAATACAGGCACGAAAGCATACAACAACACCCTCTCGGGCAGGAGAGCGGAAGAGGTGATGAAATACCTTGTATCCAAAGGGATTTCCAGGCAACGGATCAACCATAAGGGTTACGGGATGGAAATGCCGGTGGCTTCGAACGATACGGAGGAGGGAAAGGCACTGAACAGGCGAACCGAGATGAAAATCCTTGAGAAGTAGGGAGCATTCGGATTTTTTAATTATTTTCCTCTATGAAAAGACCAATGTCGATCAAAAAAATATCCTTCCATAGGACAGCGAGTACAAGGCTTATACTGCTTCTCGGATGTATGATGATCCTGCATTCAGGCATTACCGCTCAGGAGCTGGGGAAACTGGATCTTGATAAACTGGATCAATATATCGGGGAAGCAATGGCGGATTGGCAGGTCCCGGGACTTTCCATTGCCATTGTCAGCAATGACAGCATCGTTTTCGCCCGCGGATATGGCGTAAAGGAATATGGCAAACCGGGAAAGGTCGATGAAAACACCATATTCAGCATTGCTTCCATTACCAAAGGTTTTACATCCACCGCGCTGGCCATGCTGGATGATGCCGAAAAGATCGACTGGGATGATCCGGTCAGGAAATATCTTCCCGAATTCAGCTTTTACAATTCCTGGGTAAGTGACGAGATCAGGATAAGGGACCTGCTATGCCACCGGAGCGGGCTGGAAACCTTCAGCGGCGACCTGACCTGGTTTGAGACGGATTATTCACGGGAAGAGCTGGTCTACAGGATCCGCTATCTTGAACCGGCTTATGGATTCCGATACCGCTTTGGTTACTCAAACCTCATGTACCTTGCTGCCGGGGAGATCATCCCGAGGGCCGGAAATATGAGCTGGGATGACTATATCGACTCCAGTATACTGCAGCCGCTCGGTATGGATCGTACCTTCCTGAGGCAGGTGGATTTCCGGGACGAACCGAACATTGCCATGCCCCACCATGTTGACTTGCTTGATGATCATACTTATGTTCTTCCCTTCCTGAAGCTGGAACAGATCGCCCCCGCCCTGGGAATGAGTTCCAGCGTGATGGACATTGCAAGCTGGATCCGGTTCCAGCTTCACATGGGAAACTGGAACGATACACAGCTTGTAAGCCCCGAGAACCTCTGGGAGACCCGGGAGATGCACACGGTCCGGCCTCTCGACATGGGGAGTTCCCGTGTCTGGCCATCCAGGCATTTCACGGGATACGGCCTGGGCTGGGAGCTCTTCGATTACCACGGATGGAAGGTTATCGGTCATGAAGGCGGTACGGACGGCATGTTATCACGGCTGGTCATCGTACCGCAGGAAAATTTTGGCTTTATCATCCTGACCAACAGCATCAGTGCGCTTCCTGTTGGATTGGAATATTTTATCCTTGACCAGTATTACCAGGGTCAGAGTTACGACTGGTCTTCCATTTACCTGAGAAACTCAAAATTTATTCTCGGGAACATCAGGCAGGAGTGGGAAGCCTACCTGGCGAACGCTGACCGGACCCTTGATCCAAGCAAGGATATTGAGGAGTATACCGGGGTGTACAGCTGTGATCTCTACGGAGATGTAAACGTAAGCCTGGAATCCGAAACACTTGTACTGGATTTTCTTCCCTCGGCCAGGTTGATCGGAGACCTTGAGCCCTTTTCAAAAGATACCTTCCTGATCAACCTCAGGGACATGCCTTTCCTGCCGCAGGGGACCGTAAAATTTCACCTTGACGGTGATGGCAAGGTTTCCGGCCTGGAAGTAGACATACCAAATCCGGACCTTGATTTCACGGAGCTCAACCTGAAAAAGCGGAACGAATAGACAGAGCCAAGCATGGAATGCAAGAAAGACAGAAACAACGATTATTGCAATTGCACATACCCATGCAGCAAGCATGCCGTATGCTGTGACTGCCTGGAATACCACCGGAAAATCGGAGAACTGCCGGCCTGTTATTTTCCGGATTACGCTGAAAAAACCTACGACCGGTCCATCGACTATTTTATAAGCCTCTGGGAAAAGGATCCGGGATCCTGGCTGAACTGAGCACACGGAATACATCCCTCGAGGGATCCCTTTAACAACTACCCGAAGAATCAAAATTCCAAATCGCCTCATGAAGTGTCCCTGGTCACAGCATCATCCCCTGCTCGAGGAATATCATGATCAGGAATGGGGAACGCCCATTCATGATGATCTGAAACATTTTGAGTTTTTCGTGATGGACCTGTTCCAGGCGGGATTGTCCTGGCTGACCATTCTTAAAAAACGGGAAGGTTTCAGGGAGGCTTTCGACGGATTTGATTTCAGAAAGATTGCGGCATACGACGAAGGCAAGGTCCTGGATTTGCTGGCCAATGAAAGGATCATACGCAACCGCCTGAAGGTGAGGGCAACCGTCCATAATGCAAAGAAATTCATTGAAGTAATCGAAGAATTCGGAAGTTTCGATGCATACATCTGGCGGTTTACCGGGAACCGGACCATCCATAATTCATTTACCGAGCAGAAGGACCTGCCGGCCAGTACCCCTGTCTCCGATGCGATGAGCCGGGACCTGAAGCAGAGGGGATTCAAATTTGTCGGCAGCACCATCATGTATGCCTATATGCAGGCCGCCGGCATGGTCAATGACCACATCACCTCCTGCTTCCGCTATGCCGAGCTGAAGGAATGAGGATTTTTTATCGTTTCCGTACAGGCCATGCTCCGTTGAATATTTTTTCTTAAATTACCAGCAACCTGAAAAATCGCCGAACCATGAAAAGATTGTGCATACTTTCCATCCTGTTGGCATCTGCATGCCTTCTGCATTCACAAACCTATGTACCTGGAGGGGATGTATCCGGGACCTGGACAGCATCCGGATCCCCTTACATCATCCAGGGCACCATCACGGTCCCCAACAACCAGGTCCTGAAGATCAATCCCGGAGTTACCGTTTTGTTGGACGGTCATTACCAGATCAAGACCAGTTATGCAGACATCATCGCCGTGGGCAAGCCCGACAGCATGATCGTCTTCAGCATGGATCCGGCCGATACCACCGGACTGGTAAACGGCGGGGTAGACGATGGAGGCTGGAACGGGTTCCGGTTCTGGTACTCTTCGACTTCCGGGGACACTTCCCGGCTGGAGTACTGCATCTTTGAATACTGCAAGGTCCATGAAAGCGTAACCGGCGGACGGGGCGTAATCGGGACGGAACGCATTCCCAGGCTCCTGGTTGCGAACTGCATTTTCCGGTATAATTATTCAGACATCAACGGAGTGGACTGCCGCCTGGCGGATGTGGTGATACGGGACAACCTGTTCCACGACAACCACGGGGGCAAACTCCTGGCCACTTCCCAGGCCAATCCACATGTCCACGATAACGAGATCCGGGACAATACCTTCACCAACGTATTCGAAATTTCCAGCTGGACCTTCCCGGTTATCGAACGAAACCTCATTGCTGATAACAAAGCCCACACCGTCCTGTATGCAGGCGGGCAGAAGGCAGCACCTCTTTTCAGGACCAATAAGATCCTCAATAACGAGATCACCGATCCCTCAAAATACATCATATACCTTAACGGATCGGAAGCCAGGGTTTACAATAACCTGGTTGCCAACAACCTCGGCCGCACGATCTACAATTATGGCGGGAACAACCTGCTTACCAACAATACCGTGGTGAACAACGACAACGACGGGGGTTATTTTATGTACCTGCAGGCCGAAACGGGCACCTTCAAAGGTAACATTATGTACGGGAACACGGGGTCGGTTTATTATCTGAAGCAGACCGGGGAGCCCGCTTTTTATTACAACCTGATTGAAGGGGGACTGGCGGGGTTCGCCGGCGGGGTTTTTTCCGGCATTGATATTGGGAATTTTGACGCCAACCCGGATTTCAACGATGCGACGCTTGTTGCGGGACTGGCAGGGGATGCCGAGGCAGCGGATTTCAGGCTGGATATCAATTCTCCGGCCATTAACAAGGGGGATCCCTCCCTGGACGAGGATAATTTCACCGTTCTGGACGTTTATAGTGGTGACCGGATTAAATACGGGATCATCGATGTGGGGGCGGCCGAGAATTTTGTCGAGAACAGAAGCCTGCCCGGAAGCATCGCATCGGACCTCTATCTTTTCGGCGATACCGTCAAGGTTACGGGTGACATCACCATCGAGGACAACGTGGTCATGACTATCGCCGGAGGTACGAGGATGGTGTTCGATGGCCCTTACCAGATATGGATCAAGGGAACCCTGCTGGCTGAAGGTACCAGGAACGATTCCATCTACTTTACACCGGCCAGTACGGACGGATTTGACCTGGCTGACCAGGACGACGGGTCCTGGAATGGTATTTATGTCACCAACGGGACCGGCACCATGGATGACAATTTGCCATCTTATTTTAAATATTGCGTCTTCGAATACGGCAAAACATTCAGCTACGGAAGCGGCGGGATACTCACACTACTCAGCATAGATGGCTACAAATTCGAGCATTGCGTGTTCAGGAATACCAGTGCCTTGGATTATTACGGCGCCGTTCTGTTTTCCGATAATTCCTCCTTTACTTTTGACAATTGCCTTTTTACCCGGAGTGTGAATCAGGCACTTTACCTGTATAACTCCGAAGCAAGGATCTCCAATTCAACCTTCAGTTTAACGCAAGGAGACCATGCGAAATGCTTGCAGCTTTCTAACTCGAAGTACTACTCCACGAACAATATATATCATAATAATGAATGCACATATATTAGCGAGCAGGGATCGGTGATCACAGCCACCAATACTGAGCTCTACCTGCTGAACGATGTGATCATCAACAACACCGCCCGGAACAACGGGGTGATAAACCTGTCCAGTTGCATCTCGACCATAAAAAACAGCACCATTGCGAACAACCGGACCACCAACAGCAACTTTGCCGGCGCCATCGGGCTTACACGCACGGAAATGGAGATATACAACAGCATCCTCTATGGGAATATGGCCGGTTCCTATTATTACAGCATATTCCTCGCGGAGGAAAACACGGACCCGGACCTGTTCAATTGCCTGGTGCAGGGCGGATCGTCTGGTATACGGACCTATTCCGGTTTCAGTTTCACGGGTTTGTATCAGGATTGCCTGGACGCAGATCCGCACTTCATCCTGCCGACTGATGCGGCTGGAAATCTGGTTGACGCAAGCCTGTCCGACTGGCAGTTGCTGGATATATCCCCCTGCATTAATAAAGGGACAGCGGACACAACGGGATTGGGACTTCCTCCGGTTGATTTCGGGGGGAACCCCAGGGTGCAGAATTCCCGGGTCGACATCGGGGCCTTTGAAAAAGGCGGAAATACCGCCCAGTTTACCCTGGAACCCGAGGGGGGAAACCTGTGCACGGGTGAGGATCATGTCCTTGCCGTGAGCTATACGGGTTCGGACACGGTCAATGTTCAGTGGAAAAAGGATGGCGTCATCGTCCCTGGGGCAAACGGGCTGACGCTCCCGATCCTTAATGCCAAACTTCCGGATGAAGGCAATTATACCTGTTTTCTCCAGAATGCCTTTGGCACGGTGAATTCCATCCCCGTTTTCCTGAGCGTTAAAGCCGCCCCGGAGATCCTGGCGGAACCGGATCTCAAGTGGGTGGAGCCTAAAAAACCTCTGACCATGGAAATGCTGGTGGAAGGCTCGTCACCCATTTTGTACCAATGGCAGCATGATGAGGGGGACATAGCGGATGCTGTCCTCCCCGAACTTAAATTTGTCCCCTCGGATTCCTCACAGGAAGGATCCTACCGCTGCATTGTGTCCAACGGGTGCGGGGCCGATACGACGACACCTGTCTCCCTGTACCTGGCCCCCCAGATCTGCATGGTAACGGTGGAACCTGAAACCGGCAAGAACCTGGTCATCTGGGAGAAGAAAACCACGGCCCCGCTCATTGCCTACAACGTATACAGGGAAAGCACGGCAGCGGGGATTTACGACCTGCTTGC
>CAZVLG010000414.1:0-6518 GCA_964627835.1 uncultured Bacteroides sp. | reverse complement strand
AAAGCTACAAACAAAATTATCTCAAAGATTTTGATAACGATGTTAGTCCCCATAAAATGGGCTGCCACATTGAATGGTTTGGAGGATTCACATATAATAAGTGTTAAGTTAATCCCCAGATGTACCAGGAGAAAAAGGATCAGAAAAAGACCCACAAGGGCCACCAGCAGCTTTTTGCCAATGCTGGAACTAAAAATGTTGCTCATATCTGGATGGTTTACGGATGTTGTGAGTTATGGCTTGATACGTATCTTTACTATTACAAAATTAAATTTATGCCGGAAGTGGCAGATGTTCCTTAACACAATCAAGTTTTTTTCTGGAAAAATATTAGAATGCGATATTCAAAGATTCCTCCGGAACTTTTCATCCGGAACCGTGCTAAACTCACCGGGCTGCTGGAAAAGGATTCCGTGGCGGTTATTCACTCAAATGATCAGATGGTCAGGAGCGGAGATCAGATCCATCCCTACCGTCAGAATTCGGATATGTTCTATCTCAGCGGAATTGAGCAGGAGATGTCCGTATTGCTGATATGCCCGGACGAAGCAGGTAAGGACAAACGTTGCATGCTGTTCCTGAGGAAACCGGACCCAAAGCTGGAAACCTGGGAAGGGAAGAAACTTGTTATGCAGGAGGCCGGGACGATCTCGGGGATCGGCGCCGTTCACTGGCTGGAGGATTTTGAGGCCGTATCTCGCCCGCTGATCCTCCGCTCAGCGAAGATATACTGCAATATCCCTGAACATGAGAAATTCAAACCGGAATATCCATCAAGGGATGAACGAATGATGAAGGGATTAAAAAAGAATTATCCCTCGCATGCGTTCAAGCGCCTGGCGCCCCTTCTTACGCAGCTTCGCCTGGTGAAGGAGCCCGGGGAACTGGACCTGATCCGGGAGGCGGTGAGCATTACCCGGGCCGGATTTGACCGTATACTTGGTTTTGTGAGACCCGGTTTATACGAATACCAGGTGGAAGCAGAACTGACCCACGAATTTATCCGGAAAGGGGGCGGGGGACATGCCTATCCGCCCATTGTCGCATCCGGGGCGAATGCCTGTATGCTCCATTACATCAAGAACGACCAGGTGTGCCGGGAAGGGGATCTCCTGCTGCTGGATTTTGGTGCTGAGTACGCTAATTATGCTTCAGATTGTTCCCGGACCATCCCGGTCAGCGGTAAATTTTCGAAACGACAGAGAGAATTGTATGATTCGACCCTCAGGGTGTTCCGCCAGGCACGCTCCCTGATGAAACCCGGTACCACCATAGATAAAATCAACGAAGAGGTGGGGAAATTCTGGGAGGAGGAGCACCTCAGGCTTGGATTGTATACCACCGCAGAACTTGAAAAGCAGCCGGCTGATAATCCGCTTTATAAGAAATATTTTATGCACGGCACTTCCCATTTCATGGGACTGGATGTTCATGACGTCGGAAGCAAACAGGAGCCATTGAAAGCGGGTATGGTACTGACCTGCGAGCCCGGAATTTATATCCCGGAGGAAAAAACAGGGATACGGCTGGAGAACGATATCCTTATAACGGAGAATGGTCATGAGGACCTGATGGGAGACTTTCCCATCGAGGCATTAGAGATCGAGGAGCGCATGCGTTCCTCGCGTTGATCTGAACCTGGGTGGAAACTCCGTATGGGCGGATGATTCAGAGGTCGATTCCCGTTTTTGCTGAAATTGTTTTAAATTCACAATATGATTTCTACGGTTGAATACCATGATACCTTTATCCGGTACGCTGATCTGGGTTACGGGGAACCGGTCGTTCTGGTGCACGGATACCTTGAATCGCTCGAAATATGGGATGGATTTGCCGATGAACTTGCCAAAGATTACCGGGTGATCTGTGTCGATCTGCCCGGACATGGCCGTTCTGGTGTTTATGCCGCCGTTGATACCATGGCCATCATGGCCGATTCAGTTAAGCATGTGCTTGATTTCCTCGGAATAGGCCGTGCCGTGATCATCGGACACTCCATGGGGGGCTATGCTGCCCTGGCCTTCGAGGAAATCTATCCTGAAATAACCATTGGCTTCGGGCTTTTTCATTCACACGCACTTCCTGACCCGGAAGATAAGAAGGCGAACCGTGACCGTGAGATGGCCCTTGTCAGGGCAGGAAAGAAGCAGCAATTCATCAATGTGCACATCCCCAATGCGTTCGCCGCGGATAACCATGAACGATTCGCTGAGAAGATCGAATGGGCCCGGCAGATCGCACTGGCCACTCCGGACGAAGGCATCCTTCACGCCCTTGATGGAATGAAGGCAAGACCGGACAGAAGGGACGTTCTGAAAGTCTCAACAGACCCTGTGCTGATCATTGCGGGCCGCAAGGACTATTACATCCCCTTTGAGGTTTACGAAAAGCATTTCAACCTTGCTCCCGACACGGAGGTGCTCATACTGGAAAACTCGGGCCATATGGGCTTCGTTGAGGAAAAAGAAAAATCCCTTCAGGGGGTCCGGAATTTTCTTAAAAAGATCTATTCCTGAATCTGGTTCATCCCTGTTCCGGGTTCATTCCTGAGTCAGCCCAATTCCTTATTAAAACCTTTATCTGAAGCAGATCGGGTTTTTCAAACCATCACCGGATATTTATTCCGGTGCAATTTTTGCACTGCATTGAATAAAACCTGATCATGACAAGAACGCTGTTTATTCTAGCACTTATTCTAATATTTTCCGTGGCTGATGTGGGCGCGCAGAAGGTCTTCAAGGTGAAATATGAGTCACAGGCTGACCTGAAGGTTTACATCGTGGATTATGAATCACAGTGCGACCTGAAGGTCTTCTACGTGGAATATGAATCCCAGGCCGACAGGGATGGTCTCTGGTATGCGGTGAAATACGAAAGCCAGGCGGAAAAAACGATCTTCTTTGTCGATTATGAATCCCAGGCCGACCTGAAGATCTACATAGTGGATTATGCCTCACAGGCCGGATGGAGGAATAAAAAGAAAATGCATCTGTTGAGACATTAAAAAAACCGGGCTTGCGGCCCGGTTTTTTATCCATGCTGATAGGTATGGTCTTCGCCTAAGGGATCCCGGTTCCCACAGGGGAATGGGCCTTCGGCTTACCGGATGAGGCTGATCACCTGTCTGGCCTGTCACATGCTGGTTTCAAGTACCAGGTAATAATTACTGGCTTCCAGTCCCCCGCCGTCCAGGTGGAAGGTATGGCAGGATCCCGGATGCTTCCGTGCACCCGCAGGGGTTCCGGTCTGAAACCTAAAATCTGCTTCTTCCTGGAAATCCGCGTCCTGGGCGATGCTGGGCCAATGCCCGATGACCCTTCATTCTCCCGCTGTGGGCATCAAAGATCACCTTCTGTTCATCTGTCAGCAGGCCACGAACCTTTATCCTGCTCTCAATATTCTTTACCTGGATCTGTGTCAGGATCTTCCCGTTAGCCTCCACCAGGCTTACGACCTCCTGCATATCCGGATTGTCCTTATGTACAAGCGCGTTGATCTTTGCCTTATTGATTCGTAATTCGTCCTTCAATGGCTGAATTTCCTTGGTCCTGGCAAGTTGGATTTCTTTTATTTCTGCCTTTTGTTCATCGCTCAGATCCATCGTGGGAAATCCTTTCTGATCATTCGGCGGATATGGTCGTTGTCTTTGTCCGGGTTGAGCCATCAGGCTTATAGAGATTGTGAACAATGCGACAAGCGCAATCAATACTTTCGGGTTTACATCTATTTTTTTCATGGCCAAAATTGTTACATGGTGAATAAAACTGTCTGATCCTTAGATGGAATAATTCCGAAAGGGTTTAATCCCTCCCCGCCATTATTTCCCGAAAGGGTTTTAGTGGCGGTTAAATCTGATTAAGCAGCGGGAGGGGAAATTTGGATTTGCCGGGGGAACGAACTATTTGCCGGCAAATAGTTCCAGGCTTTTCTGGATGTTGGGATCGATTTCGTGGATAATGGGATAGTAGCCCATATTGTCCAGGATGAATCTTGCAATATAAGCATTCATGTAGGTGGAAATGATATGCTGCGACAGGATTATTTCCTCGGTTGTTTCCCTGACCCCGTTTTTTTCTGCAAAATCCACGAATTTTTCATAAAGCTTCTGGCTTCGCAGGTACCGGACCAATTCCTGGTGGTTGGTAATTCCGCTCATTTGGCTGCGGTTGTTATCAGCATATTTAAAGGCAAAGCGATAGATGAGTCCCCGATTACTGACCTTTGTAAAATACCTTGTATACAGGGTAGTATCGACAGGAATAAAAATGTCCGGCATGATGCCGCCTCCCCCGTAAACCGTTTTGCCACCGGGTGTGGTGTATTTCAGGGAATCCGCAAACCGAATGCTGTCTGCATAGATAAATTCTCCCCGCTCGAACCGTTCCTGCACTTCATGGATATAATCGTCCAGGCCATTTTGATAGGGTTTCTGTATAGACCTTCCGGTAGGTGTATAATAACGTGCTATGGTAAGTCTCAGGGCGGAACCGTCGGAGAACATGGTTTGCTGCTGCACAAGCCCTTTACCGAATGAACGCCTGCCCAGGATCAGTCCCCTGTCATTATCCTGTATGGCACCGGCCAGGATCTCACTTGCAGATGCGGAACCCTCATCAATAAGAATGATGAGATCGTGTTCCAGGAGCTGCCCTTTGGCAGTGGCCACGACATCCTGCCGTGGTTGTGCATGTCCCTCGGTATAGACAATGGGTGTTCCTGCCGTAAGGAACTGGTCCGCAATTTCGGTGGCTGCGTTCATATATCCGCCGCCATTCCAGCGAAGATCCAGGATAAGTTTTGTCATTCCCTGTTCATTCAGCGTATCAACTGCCCTGAGGAATTCATCCAGCGTATTTTTGGAGAATTCGCTGATCTTTATAAATCCGACATCCTCGGTCAGCATGTACGCAATATCAATGCTGGCAATGGGGATCCTGTCTCTCGTGATCTCAAATTCAAGAAGCTCATCGATCCCCCTTCTTGCAATGGATATCGTAACCCTGGTGCCTTTCTTTCCTTTCAGCATTTTCACAATGTCATTCGAAGACATCCCGACCCCTGCAATCAGGGAATCGTTTACCCTGATGATCCGGTCACCCGGCAGAATGCCAATCTTTTCTGATGGACCGTTAAGAGTGGTGTTCAGGATAAAGACCGTATCATCCTGCATATTGAACATGACGCCAATGCCGCTGAAATTCCCTTCCAGCGGTTCATTGTAGCTGGCAAGATCCCTCGCCGGTATGTAAACGGAATGGGGATCCAGGTTCTTGAGGATTTCCGGAATGGTGCTCTCAACCAGATCGTCACGGTTAACGGAGTCGACGTATTCCTGGGAGATGTAGTCAATGACCCCGCTGATCTTGTTCATTTTCGGATATACGGCGAAGCTGTCGGGATGGGATACCCTGTTAAGCTGGTTGCCGATCAGCATGCCCCCGACCAGGAAAAGCCCCAGCAGCAGGGGAAGGATAATATTGATTTTACTTTTTTTCATGTTCCGGGAACATCGCTGATCTTGACAATTTCAATACCCGCCTTTTCCAGCAGTTCAATGCCATCGCTTATCCGGTATTCGTCCCCGTAAACCACGCGTACGATCCCGGACTGGATGATCAGTTTCGCGCAATCCATGCAGGGTGAATCGGTTATATACAGGGTTGCCCCATCGCTGCTGTTGTTGGATTTGGCAACCTTGGTTATGGCATTGGCCTCGGCATGCAAAACATAGGGCTTGCTCTGTCCGTTTTCATCCTCGCAATCATTCTCAAAACCAACCGGGGTTCCGTTGTATCCGTCCGAGATGATCATCCGGTCCTTGACCAGGAGCGCTCCGACCTGTCTTCGTTTGCAATATGAATTTTTTGCCCAGACCCGGGCCATTTGAATATACCGGAGGTCAAATTGCTGCTGCTTCTCTTTACTGTGTTTCATATCGAGCAGCAAAGTTAATTATAAATCGTAATACTTGAACATATGCTTGGGTTTTGAAGGTGGTGGATCAGTACCTACACCGGGTCATTGTCCGTTCCAGGCAACCTCAGCCTTGTATTTCCGGATCAGTTGATAGATATCCACGTCTGCCTTCTTGGTGGTATTGTAGGAGAGTTCCAGGTACTGCCATTCGTCACCGTAGTCGTCCGTAATGGTGATGGACTCGCCGATCCTCTCACCGTTTATCAGAAGGTTCAGTGTGTTTCCCGTTGACAGGGCCACAAAAACATAGCGTTTAATCCTTATTTCATTAAAGTATTCCCAGTCATAGAGGAACAATTCATACCGGTCCACCGTGTCCGGGTAATTCGGATCCCTGAAGATCACCATGTCCCCGTTCTCATCCTCGCCGGTGGACTGGTAGGTGAAGATATCATATTCCATGAAAACGGTATCGTGAACAATCACTTCGTTGCCGCCTCCCTTTTCGCAATCTGTCAACACAAAGGCGGCCAGGAACAATGTGCACAGTATGGGCAGAATTTTTATCATTATAGTATAACGGTTAAAATATGATCTCTTAC
>CAZVLG010000413.1:0-23112 GCA_964627835.1 uncultured Bacteroides sp. | reverse complement strand
GAATAGGTCAGGCCTATCCCCAGCACCTCTTTGAACTGTACGGCTGATTTATAAGGTTGTCCCGCATCATTGATGAAACTTACATCCTGGTCATAGATCATCTGTGTGCTTATGTTGGCTGAAAAGTATTCATTGATCTTGAACCAGATGGCCATGTCCCAGTTCACATCCACCACAGCCAGATCCTCGTAAGGCGTGAACATGGAAAGGGTGGTGTTCAGGGTTATGTTTTTAACCAACTCCTTTTTGAATGTCACCAGAAGATCCACCCCTCCCCTGAAACGCATCTTCTTCCCCGGATCGACTCCATACGCTCCCCTTGCGGACAGAGAATCGTCAAGCACAATAGTTGTCTTTACGTTGACCGGGTTAAAGGTAAATGAAAAAGATTCCTTGTCGCTGAACTTGTGGTTATACGTTACCCCAATACCCACCTTCGAGTAGGCCGGTGACATGAACGCAGAAATAAGGATGGTCGTATCTTCCTCGTACCGGTATCCATTGTAGAACTGTGTCCTGAAATTGGCCATGGCAGACAGGTACCATTTGTTGCTGATCCTGTAACCGTATCGTGTGACAAAGACCAGATTGTCATCGGTCTTTTTAAAAGGTTCCCCATCCTTCCCGATCCGCTGTGCAGCGTACCCGGCATCCAGGACGGTCTGCCATAGGTGCGGGGATTTTTCAAACTTGAAGCTGTAGTTCAGGATGCCGTTAAAGGATACGGAGGGATCGCCGCCCGCGGCCCAGTTTGAAAGTCCCACCTGCGAAAAGCTGATACCGGTTTTACCGGAATGGCTCCAGTAGCTTGTATCAGGATTTTCCTGTGCGGTTGCCTTCCTTCCGCCGGTAAAAATGATTGCTGAAAGTAAAATGATTTTCAGTGCCTTCATTTCAGATTTTCATGATTCATGCGCGAAAATAGCATAAGTATTGCGAATCTGAAATGTCTTTTTGGCGAAAAGTTAGTTTCCAGTGATCGAATTAACAGCAATCAACGTAAGAATTCAACGCCGCTGCGGTCACCGGAGCATGATCCCGCAGATCATTTCTCATCCTTTGTAAACATCTTAATCAGCCATCCCCCGGCTTTTTGTCCCAGGGCCAGGGGCAGTATGCATATGCCGCCCCTGGTTTCAAATGCTTCCGAACCGGACATTTCCCTGAAAAGGGATTTTTCAAATCGATCGGTTTTTTTCATGTCATAAGTTATTGGTTGGACTTTTTGAAACTTAATGACAGCCGGGTAAAAATCTATGTTAAAGTGAATGATTTATTTTGATGATGCCGGAGTTCTCCCTAAATTTATTTTCGTCCACCATAAACCACAGCCGATGAATACCGATCTGTCACGCCGTTTATTTATTGCGAGGGGCTCCATGGCCTGTGCCGGCTGCTGCCTTTTTATGGGCAGCGGGCGCATACTGGCAGCCACCGGTCCCGGTCCCACAGAACTCGATCCGAAGGAATTCACTTACTGCGGGTACAAGTGCACACCGGAATGTCCACTGCTGAAAGCCACGCAGGAAAATGACACCGAACTTAAAAAGAAGACCTTTGAAGAATGGGGCGCCGCGGAGAGGTACGGCGTCGGGTTCGATCCGGATCTCTATTTCTGCCATGGCTGCAAAAACGAGGACGAACCCAAGGGATTCCCCGTTCAGCATTGCACCATCATTCCCTGTGCCCAGGAAAAAGGATTCGAATGCTGTTTCCAGTGCAAGGAACTGGCAGACTGCAAGCAGGAACTGTGGAAGGCTTTCCCGAAACACCGGGAAATTGTGCTTGGCATGCAACAAAACTACTTTTCCTCGCTTGAATAGCAGTTTGGCCTGTTCTGAGCAAGGGATAACCCGGTTCCTTCCGGGCAGATCCTATCCGAGACCTGAAAAGCTCATCAGTTTTTGGTCCACCATACGGCACCGGTATGGCTCCCGATTTTCAGGATATGCTTGATCGCACACCATTAAAAAGTAAGATCCGTGGACTTCATGCATCCGGTGGTATAACACAGGCAGGGTTAATGAATTGAACAGAAATATTATCCCCTCCAGACAATATTTCTGCAGCAAACTGCATTTATACATTATCATGTCCCATATCCTGAACATTAAAGGGCTCTCCAAAATCTACCAGAAAAGCAAGGTAGAGATCCCCGCCCTGAACAATGTCAGTTTTGAGCTTGAGCAGGGCGACTACCTCTCAATCGTCGGGAAATCCGGTTCCGGGAAATCAACCCTGCTGAATCTGGTCGGGGGACTGGACAAGCCCAGTTCGGGGAGCATACATGTCGATGGAAAAGAGCTGGGCAGGATGAGCCGGTACCAGCTGGCGCTTCACCGCAGGTTTGCCGTGGGCATGATCTTCCAATCCTTCAATCTCATACCAAACCGGACAGCCCTTGAAAACATTATGCTGCCACTGATATTCGCAGGCTTCCCCCGCCGCAAACGGAAATCCAGGGCAGGAGAATTGCTGGAACAGGTGGGACTGGGTGAACGGACGGGGCACCTCCCCTCCGAACTCTCCGGCGGTGAGGCACAGCGTGTCGCCATTGCACGGGCACTGGCCAATGAGCCAAGGATCATCCTGGCAGATGAGCCCACCGGAAACCTGGACAGCAGTACATCGGCTGAGATCGTGGATCTTCTTGTGTCCTTGAATAAAGACAAGGGACTGACCGTTATGATGGTTACCCATGACCGGGAAACGGCTGAATCTGTTTCGGACAGGATCATCATCCTTAAAGACGGGAGCATCGAATGAACCTGCACGACATGACCATAATGGGTTTCTCGAACCTCTGGCGCACCCGCCTGCGTTCCACCCTGACAATCATGGGCGTGGTGATCGGAATCGGGGCGCTGACTTCAATGGTTTCCTTCGGCACAGGGATGCAGAAAAACATAACCGATGCTTTTAAAAAGAACGACCTTTTCACGAGCATGAACGTCACCCCGAAAAAGCTCAATGTGGAGGAAATGATGGAAGGAGACATGTCCGGCATCGCATCCATGATCGACGAAAAACCCGAACCCCTCACCGATTCCATCCTCATGGCCATCCGTTCCATCGACCATGTTGAAATCGCCTTCCCGGATGAAACCTTTGCGGGTAAACTCAAAATGAACGGGAAAGAAACACAAAAAAGCATCCAGCCATTCCCCGCAGCAATGAGCCGCTACAGTCCCTATAGCGAACTGCTGGGGGGATCGTTTTACCATTCTGACAGCAGCCAGTCCGTGGTAATTCGCTGGGAAACCCTCAGGAGCCTGGGCTTGATCGTCGAGTACCCCGGACTTGATTATTCACTTTCCCGGGAGGACAGCCTGAAAGGCACCCGGATCGTCCCTGCCGATTCCATAATAGGAAGGGAAATCATATTGATCACCGCAGCCCTGAACGAGGATTTCCCGAGCAATCCCCTGGGCATATTGATGAAAAGGGATTTTGAACCTTTCCGGGAAGAAGAAAGGAACTTTACCATATGCGGAATCGTTGGACCCCGGGATGAGTTTTCCTTCGACCGGTTCAGGGGGGGACTGCTGATGCCCCAATCCACGGCGCGGAGCATACCCAAACTGAACTTCTCAAGTGTGTGGGACATTCTGGGAGGGGACCGCGATAAAGGAACCTATAGCTCCATTTATGTCCGGGTTGAACGAATGGAGGAACTTACCGCAGTACGCAAGGAAATTGAGGCCATGGGTGTGGGTGTCTTTGCCATTGCCGACCAGCTTCAGGAAATCAAGCGTGGTTTCCTGATCATGGACAGCCTGCTCGGGGCCATCGGATCCATCGCCCTGATCATTGCCGCACTTGGCATCATCAATACCATGCTGATGTCCATCCTGGAAAGAACCCGTGAGATCGGCATCATGAAAGCAGTCGGCGGAAGCGAGAACGAGATTAAATTCATATTTTTCATTGAAGCTGCCTGCATCGGGCTGATTGGGGCACTTTTCGGACTGTTACTGGGCTGGGCAGTCACCCGCATCGCCAACCAAATCATGAACAGTGCCATACTGCCGGAAGACCAGGCACCAATCGAGCTTTTTTACTTTCCGCTCTGGCTTATCCTCGGCGCCATTGCCTTTTCGATCATCATCAGCCTGGCCGCGGGACTGTACCCGGCCATACGGGCTGCCCGGATCGACCCGGTCAGAGCACTGAGGCATGATTAAAAAAAATATCATCTGCCTAATATATTGGTTAATAACACCATAAAGAACATTTTTTAATAATTTAACTAAATACTTAGTTGACAAAACGAAATATTTAGTTTATGTTTGCGTTATACTAAGGAGAGCGATACAGCAGAATGAAAGAACTTACCAAGGCGGAAGAACAGATCATGCAGGTTCTCTGGGACCTCGAGAAGGGTTTTGTGAAAGACCTGCTTGAGGAATTCCCGGAACCCCGCCCGGCCTATAATACCGTGTCGACGATTTGCAGGATCCTGGAAAAGAAAGGCATTGTTGACCACAGATCGTACGGGAATTCCCACCAGTATTTTCCCCTTATAAGCCGGGAAGAGTATACGAAGGAATACCTGAACAACTTCGTCGACAATTATTTCGGGCATTCCATCGAACAGCTTGTATCCTTCTTCTCCAAACAGAACAGGGTGGATATCAAAGAAGCCGAAAAAATCATCGAACTGATGAATTCCATTAAAGAAAAAAAGAAAGATGCATGAGCTCCTGCCCTATTTGATCGAATCAGGCATATGCCTGCTGGTCTTTTACTCCATGTACCAGCTGTTCATGCGAAAGGAAACCCATTATCATCTGAACCGGGCTTACCTCATTTTTTCCATACTATTCTCACTGCTTGTCCCCCTCCTGAACATTTCCCTGCCGGGAGCAGCCCCTTCCCAGCTTATCCCCTTCCAGATGGAATCCCTGACGGTCAGCGCTGCAGGCAGCCCAGCCATAATGGAGAGAGGCCAGGGCTTTTACGAGGTAGCCGGACTGGCATACTTCACGGTCATTTTTCTGCTTGCCCTGCGTGCCTTGCTTAATTACAGAGTGGTCCACAGGTTGTACGCCCGGGGTAAGGTATATCCTTCAAAATATTATAAGCTTATTCTTCATTCAATGAACTACCCTCCGTTTTCATTTTTCCGGAACATCTATATCAGTGAGGGTCATTATAAGCGCGAACAGCTCGACGATATCATCGAACATGAAAAGGCGCATGTCCGCCAGATGCATACATTTGATATTTTACTGGCCGAGATGCTGATCCTCCTCCAGTGGTTCAATCCCCTGGCCTGGCTGTTCAAAAAACGCATCACAGAAAATCATGAATTTCTTGCCGATGAGGCAGTAGTAAACCGCGGTTTTCCCCCTGAGGCATACCAGCTCAGGATTTTAGCCCAGTTGTTTGGCATCCGATCAATGCCGGCAGTTCACAATTTCAATCAATCGATTACACAAAAACGCTTAAAAATGATGGAAAAATCGAAATCTCCTGCAGTGTCCAGGCTAAAAATGCTGATGACGCTGCCTGCAGCCATGATGCTGTTCTACGTATTTGCCTGTTCATCCGGTCAGTCCGAGCTTTCTGCACAGGATTCGCCTGAATCGGATAAAAAAGCTGATGTCTATTACCAGGTGGACGAGGCAGCCGAGCCGGAAGGTGGTGTAATGGCGTTCAGAAAATACATCGCTGAAAACATACGCTATCCGGAGGAAGCCGCCAAGAAAGGAGTACAGGGCAGGGTGTACATCCAGTTCATAGTGGATGAGCATGGCAAACTAGTGAAAGCCATTCAGAGCGCTGAAGTGCCGCCGCCACCTCCACCGCCGCCTCCGGCAGAAAAGGTGGACGAAGATGCTCCTCCTCCACCGCCGCCTCCTGAAAAAGTTGCCCTGGAGGGCATTGTGGTGGTGGGTTACAGAGTACCGGAAGGATCTGAGGCTGACTATTCCAAGGAGGATGTTCAACTCCTGGCAAATGAAGCGATCCGCGTGATCAGGGAATCCGATTTCAAATGGAAGCCTGCCATGAAAGACGGCAAGGCGGTTAAATCCGCCTGGACCATGCCGATCGTGTTCAAACTTGAATAAGTGATATAAGCTTCTGAAAAACAGCCGGCAACAGGCCAGGCTGTGAATCCCCGATGAAAATCCCGGGGCCTGTCCTTCCTACAGGGCGGGCCTCAGGATGATCCAAAAACTTTTAACTTTGTAGCCGGTATTAACAAGCGGCTATGAAAAAATCACTCGGCTTACTCGTACTTTTCTGCCTCTTGGCCTGGTCAGGATGGGCTCAGGATTACCATACAGGTATAGGGATCAAGGCGGGAATGGCGCCGGGGATCAGTGCCAAGCATTTTATCACCACCAGCGGGGCGGTGGAGGGCATCGTCACCTTTCGCTGGGGAGGGTTCAATATCGCGGGACTGGGGGAATTTCACCTGCAGGTGTTTGATACCGAAGGCATGTATTTTTATTATGGCGGAGGAATACATGCGGGTGCATGGGACTCCGGAAAGGCGAGCAACCTGCCGGATACCGGAAAAGAACTCAACCTTGGGATCGACGGGATTATCGGGCTGGAATACGCCTTCTCCGATGTACCCCTTTCTCTGGGACTGGACTGGAAACCCAACTGGAACATCATTCAGAACTCCAGGCTGATCATCGATGAAATCTCCTTGAGTCTTCGATACCTGATCCGCTGACAAAAAAGGATCCCCGGCAAGGACAGGTCTTTTCATGGGTTAAGGATCTTTTCCATAAGCCAGCTAACCCTTGCCGCGGTGTCCCCGTGCGAAGGGCTTCTGCCAATTCCCTGCAATTCCTCCACGACGGACTTAATCATCGGGTACTGCACATGCTCGGGAGATGGGACGGAGAATTCTTTTCTCCCTCCGGCGCCTGTAAGCTCAATGGGTGTGAATCCAAAACAGGAAAACCTGAGGCTCCCTGAGTCACCTATGATCTCGATCACATCGCTGACTGAACTTTCCGGTGCGACAAAGCACCAGGAGCCGGTGTACAGAATGCCGTTTTCGAATTCGATGCTTGCAACAACCGTATCCTCGGGGGTGTAGAGTCCCCCGAAATTACCCGCAAATCCTTCCGCTGACCTGACCTCCCCGAACAGGAACATGAGGATATCCAGTTCATGGCAGCCCATATCGTGGAAATAGCCTCCGCCGCTTATGGCGGGAACCACTCTCCAGGGAAGGGCATCCTTCTGATAATCCTCTTCCCTTGGAGCCAGGTGAAGGCTGGAGCGGCACAGGTATGGCTTCCCGATAACATTGGCAGACTGGAGTTCCATGACCTTGAGAAAATAATCCATGCTCCTGCGGTAATAGGCTACGAAAAGCGGCATGCCCGTTTCCCTGGAAACCTCATTCATTTCCATACATTCCGAATAGCTTGCTGCCATGGGCTTTTCAACGTATACCGGCTTTCCTGCACGCATGGCCTGGATGGCATAGCCTGCATGTGAGGAGGGGGGCGTGGCCACATAAACAGCATTGATTCCGGGATCAGCAAGGAGCTGCGCCACTGAATCAAATACTTTTGGAATACCATGGCGCCGCGCATAGGATATGGCTTTTTGCTTTGTCCTGCTGGTAACCCCTGCCAGGGAAGAATGATCGATGCGGTCGAAGGATGGTGCACTTTTCCTTTCCGTAACATCCCCGCAGCCAATCATTCCCCAGTTGACCTGTTCCGTCATTTGCATTTTTTTTTGCTTAAATTATCAATTTACATGGTATAAGCAAGCATTTCAATCTACTATCTTTTTAGTACATTTGTATAAGCTCAATGACCACGCCATGAAAAACTGCCTGTACACCCTGGCCGGAGTTTTTTTCCTCCTGCTTCCCGTGGGGAAATATTCCGACCTGGCATCCGCCCAGGGGGAAGATACGCTGGCCTATCACCCCGTGCAGGGAAAGATCGTGGATGTCCGGACCGGGAATCCCATTATTTTTGCCAATGTTTACCTTGCCGGCACCAACATCGGAACGGTATCCAATTCAGATGGTGAATTCATTGTTAAGATCCCTCTTTTCCTCGATAACAAAACCATCATTATCTCCAGTATTGGATACAAGAACCGGGAACTGCCCTTTGACAGGCTCAATCCTGAAGGCAACCTGATCCACCTGGAGCCCAATCCCATTCCCATTGAAGAGGTCACCATAATAAACAGGGATGCACGGGATTTGATCATGCAGGCGCTGGGACAGGTGTCCGAAAACTACAGCAATCTGCCGGTCATGGTTACAAGCTTTTACAGGGAAACCATCAAGCAGAACCGCAATTATGTCGCCGTATCCGAAGCCGTTCTTGACGGCTATAAGGGTTCCTATACAAATCTTGCAGATCTGGACAGGGTAAAGATCTACAAGGGCCGCAAAAGCACAGACGTCAAGAAGATGGATACCGTTCTGTTCAAGCTTCAGGGAGGTCCCCAAACCATGTTCCTGCTTGACATTGTTAAAAATCCCATGGAACTCTTTGACAGGGAGACCATGAGCTATTACATCTACCATATGGGAGGCATTGTGAACATCGATGACAGGCAGGCCTATGTCGTGGAATTTGACCAGCTCGAACACATCGATTTTCCGCTTTATTCGGGCAAACTTTACATTGACGTGGAAAATCTGGCCTTTGTGGGTGCAGAATTCAGGATCAGTCCCATAAAACTGGATGAAGCCGCCCAGTACCTGATCCGGAAAAAACCCATTGGGATGCGGATCGACCTGATCAATGTGAGTTACCTGGTAAATTACCGGATGACCGAGGATGAATGGTCACTCAACTATGTCCGGACAGAGATCATCCTTGCGGTCAGGTGGAAAAAGAAACTTTTCAGGTCAACCTATACGGCCATGTCGGAAATGGCGGTTACCGATATTGACCATGAGAACATCACCAAGCACAGGTTCCGTGAATCGGCCCGTCGTGATGACATTTTTATCGAGCAGGTCGATGATTTTGAGGATCCTGAATTCTGGGGTGATTACAACATCATTCAACCTGACGAATCGATCCAGACAGCGATTGAACGGCTCAGCCGGAAATTAAAACGAAGGGAAGAGTAGCCGGATTTACCAGGCCTTCCATATCTCATCGGATTCTTCCGGTACAAGTGGCCACCTGACAGCTCTGCCGTCTCGCGCGGAACGGTAAATTGCCGTAAATATCTCCACCGTTACCCTACCATCCCTGTCTGTAATGAGCGGCTCCCTTCCTTCGGCCAGGGCCTGCATGAAATCAATGATCTGTTCCCGATGGTAAAAGCTCATGTAATCCTCGTGGCTGTTGAAATATTCCGAATCCTCCCTTATCCAGGCATCCAGGAGCTGTTCCTCACCCGGTACGGTCCAAATATCCAGTACAGGAGGTTCCAGTATGGAAGACATCCCGGCTACGAACATGGCCCCACCATCGGTCTGAACACCAAGGGATGCACCGTTTTCGCCGTGGATATGCACGTTGCAGTGAATGCCAGGCTTCTGGGAATTGCTGAGTACGATGTTACCGATGCCTCCGTTCTTGAATTTAATAATCGCCAGGGCGGTATCCTCGACCTCAATATAGGGATGGTTCAGGTTGCTCCAGTTTCCATATAACTCTTTAATCTCTCCCATATACCATTGCAACAGGTCAAGCTGGTGCGGGGCTTGATTCACCAGGACTCCCCCTCCCTCCCCGACCCAGGCACCTCTCCAGGCATCTGCACGGTAGTATGCTTCATCCCTCCAGCCTAGCATTTCAACGGTTCCCAGGACAGGCTTTCCTATTTTACCCTCGTCAATGGCCTGCCGTATCCGTTGGCTCGGCCGGTAGAACCTGCGCTGGCAGATCACACCGATCTTGCGGCCGGATTCCCTTGCTGCCGCGGACATGGCATCACAGTCTGCGAGGCTGCTGGCAAAGGGTTTTTCGACAAGAACATGCGCACCTTCTTTCAGCGCGGCAACGGCAGGTTCCCTGTGTGAGGGATGCGGGGTGCATACAATGACGACATCGAGGTTTTCTTTCCTGACCATCTCAGACACATCCAGGTAGGCCGTCACCCCATATTGCTCCGCAAAGGCCGATGTCCGTTCAGGGTTCCTTCCACAAACCGCCAGATAGATTGATGCATCAAGCGATCTGAGTGCCGATGAGATGAGGTGTCCGACTTTCCCTGGTCCGACAATTCCAGTTCTGAATTTTTCCATGGTTCCGGATTTACGGGATGAGCACAACTTTGATGAGGCCTTTTTGTTTTTTGTACAGGCGGTCGAACCATTCAGCCCCCTCCGAAAGCGGTACTTCCGCGCTCAGCAGGGAGGCCGTATCCAGTTTGCCCTGCTCCATTAGCTGGAGGACCTCAGGGAATTCCCCGTTGATGGCGCAGGACCCCTGCAGCCTCAGCTGTCCCCCGACAACCGCCTGGAGCGGGATCTCGACACTGGGTGAAATATTACCAACCAGCGTAAGGGCAGCGCCTTTACGCAGGCATTGAATGGCCGTTGCGATCGTTTCGGTCAATCCCACGACCTCAAAGCCGATATCCGCTCCCCTGCCTTCGGTAAGAGAGCGGACCCCGCCCCCTGCATCGGTATCTCCTAGATTAATCGCATGTGAGGCGCCCAGCCTGAGAGCCATCTCCAGCTTGTCCGGATCAATATCAATGGCAACAACCTGTTTAAGTCCCCTGATCCTGAGCAACTGGATCAGGAAGAGCCCGATCATTCCGGCGCCGGTCACAACGGCGGTTTCCCCTTCCGTGAAGGCAGTCAGGTTGATGGCATGCATGGCAACGGCCACCGGTTCGGTCATGGCGGCCTGGGTATAGGATACTCCCTCGGGTATACGGTAAAGTATATGCTGAGGTACAGCAAGGTATTCGGCATAGGCGCCATCCAGTTTGAATTCCGGGGTTGAGACACCGAGTACCTTCCGGTTGTCGCTCAGATTATACAAACCTCTCCGGGTATACCAGTCATGCGGGTCATAGACCGTTGAATCAAAGGTGACCCGGTCTCCCTTTTCCCATTTGCGTACTCCCTCTCCGGTCTCCTCAACGGTCCCGGCCGCTTCATGACCCATGATCAGCGGGGGGATCCGCCTTCCGGTGCTTCCGTCCATCCCATGGATGTCGGAGCCACAAATCCCCACGGCCCTGACCCGGATCAGAACCTCTCCTTTACCGGGCACCGGATCGGGGACCTCCCGGTATACAAGTTTCATATAGTCTTCGAGTACCAGCGCATGCATGATGATAAATTTTTATTCTTAAAGATAGGGTATTTCGTCCTTCAGGCATCATAGGTCCAGAGAGCAGAATTCATTGTGGCTGTTTATTAATTATTAATACCCTAAAAAAATGAAAAAAGAAAATCAGAAACGCATTGGGAATCCGCTGTTCATAGCATTTCTTTTCGTGCTTTTGTTGTCACTTGCTTACGCTTCCGTGGCCTTTTCCCAGGACACGCATTCCTATAAATCCTATTCCGGGAAAATCCTGGACAGCCAGTCCGGAAAACCCATCGTCTTTGCGAATGTGATCCTGAAGGGCACCAATGTGGGCACGGTGACGAATGCGGACGGGGAGTTTATTATCAAGGCTCCGGTGGACTGGGATGTCAGGGGACTTGAAATCACCCATCTGGGGTATCAGTCCCATACCGTGGAAATTGCTTCACTCAAGGAGAGCGGGAACGAGATAATGCTTTCCATGGCAGCCATTCCCATCAAAGAGGTGACCGTGTCATACGGAGATCCCCTGGATCTGCTGAGAAAAGCGATTGATAATATTCCCGGCAACTATTCGACGGAACCTGTCATGCTCAAGGCGTTCTACAGGGAGACCATCATGCAGAACCGGAATTATGTAGCGGTGGCTGAGGCTGTCCTGGATATATACAAGGCAGAATATCACCGGGTTACCGGTATTGACCGCACGCAGATATACAAGGGCCGGAAAAGCCAGGACGTCCATAAGATGGATACCGTGGTCGTAAAACTGCAGGGCGGCCCGTTCATCAGTCTTCTGCTGGATGTGGTCAAAAACCCCGGTGAGATACTGACCAAGGAATTCATGCCTATGTACAATTATTCATACGGCGGCATGACCTCCGTTCAGGACAGGGAGTCCATGATCATAAATTTCGAACCGAAGCCCTTCATCAAAGATCCGCTCTATGAAGGCCGGATATTCCTGGATGTGGATAATCTTGCCATCATCGGCATTGACTTCAACATCGACGAGGATAAGGTAAGCGAGGCAGCAGCACTTTTTATACAGAGAAAACCCAGCTCGATGCGGGTGGATATTGAATCCGCCAATTACCTTACCAAATACAGGATACATGAAGGCACCTGGTATCTGTCCTATGTCCGTTCGGAACTTGACTTTAAATGCCGCTGGAAGAAGAAGCTCTTTAATTCGAAATATTCGCTCATGAGCGAAATGGCCATCACCGATGTGGAGAAGGAAAATATACGGAAATTCAAATGGGCTGAGTCAGCCAAATATTCCGACGTGCTGGCAGAGCAGGTCAGCCAGTTTGAAGACCCGGATTTCTGGGGAAACGACAACATCATAAAGCCGGACGAATCAATCGAAGAAGCCATCAATAAACTGAGTAGAAAGCTAAAACGAAGAATGTAATTGCAAATTTCGGGGTTAGTGGTAATTTTGTGTGATGGGGGTAACCAGTCCCGTTTTGCGGGACTGGTTACAATTACCTGAACGATTGAATGATAAGCAGACCATACGGAAAATACGACGGGGAGACATCGTTGCATTTGAGATGTTGTTCAGGAGATATTATGCCGTGCTATGCCAGTGGGCCCATCATTACCTGCATGACAGGGACGCTTCGGAGGAGGTGGTACAGGACCTCTTCTACCACCTCTGGCGTGACCATGCAAGCCTCAGCATCCGGATTTCGGTTAAGTCGTACCTCTACAGGGCTGTCTCGAACAACTGTATGATGATATTGCGGAATCAGAGCAGGCGTGCGGCCATCGAATCGGATCTGGCCCGTGAAACCCAGATCCGGGAAAGCCAGCCTTCTGATGCCCTGGAAAACAAAGAGATCATGGAAATTGTGAACAGGACCCTTGAAGAGCTTCCGGAACGCCCGGCGACGATATTCCGGATGAGCCGGTACGAAGGAATGAAGTACCGGGAAATCGCTGAAAAATTATCCATTTCCATCAAGACGGTGGAGGCAAATATGGGAAAGGCCCTGGAAATGTTCAGGAAAAATTTGCAGGAATATAATTAAGAACAGAATATGAAAACGGACTGGAAACAAATGGCAAAGGTACTTGCAGGGGAGGCGAATGAAGAAGAGTTGCACGCGTTTCTAAAGTGGTCACAGCAAAATAATGAAAACAATCAACTGTACGATATGCTTAAAAAGAATTGGGACTCTTTGACACAGGAGGATAAAAGGATCGAGGTCGATGTGGACAGGGCCTGGATGGACCTGCGCAACAGGCTGGAAAGGGAACAACTGGTTCCCGGAACAACCAGCCTTCCCGGCATCCGGTTGATGCCCGTGATTCGCGTAGCTGCGGCCGTTGTACTTCTGGTTGCACTGGGTACCATATCCTATTTCCTGCTCAGGCCCGCAGAACAGAATGTACGTATGACAGCCAGGACACTCGAACAGCAGACATTCGGTTTGAACCTTCCCGATGGATCAAGGGTTGATTTGAATGCAGATTCGAAAATCACCTACAGGCTCCAGAGATCGGGCATCCGCAGGGTCACCCTGGAGGGCGAAGCCTTCTTTGATGTAAGGCACAATGAATACAGTCCATTTATCATCAGGGCCGGGAACGGCGTCGTGAGGGTAACAGGAACTTCATTTTCCGTCCGGACGCTGCCCGGCTCCGACAGGATCGAGGTGTATGTGGAATCCGGCAATGTGCAGTTTTTCCGATCCCGCAAGCAGGACCGGATGCTTGACCTCGAACCCGGACAGATGGGCGTACTTGAACAAAACCGGCTGAGCAAAAACAACAGCATAGAACCCAATCACCTGTCCTGGAAAACCAGGAAGCTTATATTCCGGGAAACACGCCTGGGCGATGTGGCCGGCATCCTCAACAGAACATATAGCCAGAAAATCCGTTTTACAAATGAATCATTGGAAGATTGTTTATTTACAGGTACCTTTGATAAACAGCCCATTGACTCGGTTGTCAGGGTGATTCAGGTCGCCTTCGACCTTGAGGTCGGCCGGGACGGCAAGGCATATGTTTTTTCCGGAAATGGATGTAATTAAAAAATGCTTATTCTTCCTGCTCATTTTTTCCCTTCCGGGGAAAGCGCAACAGGTTCCAGACAGCCTGAGGCTGAACCTTCCCGATACCATCCTGAGCACTGAGCGTACCCTTTTTCTCCTCGAAGACAGCATTCCTGTATATTTTTCATTCAACCCGGATATCTTCAACAGGAATCTCCCGATGGAGTGGGAACACGGAAATTACAGCCTCCGTGAAATCCTTGACCGCATCGGCCGGATACAGGATGTCCTTTATCTGGTAGTCGACAATCAGATCGTATTCTATAAGCAAGGCCAGGAACCCCGGATTGTTCAGGAGGCCGGGCCGCAAACCACCCGGCCGGCAAGGAGGATAAGGGGCAGGATCCTGGGCGGGCCGGAGAGGGAACCGCTTTCATACGCTGCGGTTTGGATGCCGGCCACCATGGAGGGAACCATAGCCAACGCAGATGGCTACTTTGTTATGAAAATAAACCCGGATGCCCTTGCAGATACCATTTCCTTCAGCTGCATGGGGTACCGGTCCATCAGCGTTCCCACTTCCAGCCTCGTTGATTCGCTTAACCTGATCTACCTTCAAACTTCGATCATACCGATCCAGGAGGTGGTGATCCGGCGGACCGATCCCATTCTCCTGCTTCGCCAGGCCCTGGCAAAAATCCCGGAGAATTATTCGCCGGACCCGGTGATCGAGACTGCATTCTATCGGGAAACGATCCGGAAAAACGATCATTATGTTTCCGTTTCGGAAGCCGTTGTCGAGGTATACAAACCGGGCTATGAATCCATCTCAACCGAGCAGGTAAGAGTTCTGAGGGGCCGGCGGAACAATGATTTCAGCCAAGAGGATACGCTGATGGTGAAGTTGAAAGGGGGACTGGAAACAAGTTATCTGCTTGATATTATAAGGAACCGGCCGGATTTTCTGAAGGAGGATCTGTTCCACAGGTATGAATACCGCATGTCAGACATTGTTCTGATACAGGATAAAACCACATATGCCATTGATTTCAGGCAAAAGGATAGCACCTCGCCCCCGCATTATTTGGGCCGGATTTACATTGATCTTGAAAGCCTGGCCTTCCGGGGCCTTGAATTTGAAGTGGATCCCGGGACCATTTCAAGTGTCGCTACCTCCATGGTATACAGAAAACCGAGAAAAGTGAAGGTCAGGCCGCTTCAGGCCAGTTACACGGTAAGGTACAAATCGGAGGGAGACCAATATTTTCTTTCCCTGATACGGGCCGACAACCGTTTCCGGGTCAGGCAGCACAAGAAATTATTCGGTAATGAATTCCGCACGATTTCCGAAATGGCCGTTACTGCTTTGAAGACAGAACAGGTCGACCGTTTCCGGATCCGTGAGATCAGCAATCCAAGAGATATATTTGCCGATATGCTTGGCGGGTATGATCCTGATTTCTGGGGGCCCTATAACATTCTTATTCCCGAAGAATCCCTGGAAGATGCCCTTATAAGGATCAGCCGCCTGCTGGAGAACCAGGCCGGTGGAATGGAATCATGCGGTGAATGATTAGCTTGCCGTCGAGGGAACAACATCCTGGCGAAAAAACCATCCAACGCACAGGAACCATCCCTTCGGCACGGCGATGGAAGATCCTAATTAAGCCGGCCGCAAAGCTTGTCACCGAAACAGGTTCCCATGCTTCTGGCCTGCAGGACCAGCGGGTGTTTGGCAGGAACTGTCCGGACCTTGTCGTAAACCTTGTTCAAAGGTATTTCGACGATCTTGCTGTTCTGCATGGCCACCATGTTCCCGAATTTTTCCTTCGCGATCAGCTCCGTGGCATAGGCGCCATACCGGGTGGCCAGAATACGGTCCATCGGCGTCGGGGTCCCCCCGCGTTGGATATATCCGAGCACGGTTTCCCTGGTTTCAAGTCCCGTCAGCTTGCTGATCTTTCTAGCCGCTTTCATGGCCGCTCCCTTCTTTGAGCCCTCGGCAATGCCTTCGGCAACCACGACAATGGAGTAATCCTTCTTTGCCCTTGCCCTCTGCCTGAGGTATTCAGCTATGATCTCGTCATCATATTTTATTTCAGGAAGCAATATGATATCTCCTCCGGCAGCAATGCCTGCATAAAGTGCGATCCAGCCTGCATGATGTCCCATGACCTCGATCACCATGATCCGCTTATGCGAGTTGGCAGTACTGTGAAGGCGATCGATCGCTTCAGCGGCAATGGTTACGGCAGAATCAAAACCGAATGTGATCTCGGTCCCCCACACATCGTTATCGATTGTTTTCGGGATCCCAATGATATTCAGACCCAGTTCGGACAGGCGGTAGGCTGTCTTCATGGTACCGTTCCCACCGATGCAGACAATGCAATCGAGTCCCAGTTTCTCATAATTCCGTCGTATGATCTCGGGTTTATCGATCTCCATCATGTAATTGGACGATTTGCGGAAGGGTTTTTCCCTGGATGTCCCCAGTATGGTGCCGCCTTCGGTCAGTATCCCCGAAAGATGATTCTCCCTGATCTCGATATATTCATTCTCGATCAGGCCGAGAAATCCCGATGAGATCCCCAGCACCTGCATCTTATGTTCGATCAGTGCAGTCTTTGCCACTCCCCTGATGGCCGCGTTAAGACCCGGGCAGTCACCTCCGGCAGTTAAAATTCCAATTTTCATGTTTCGCTTATTTTAAATGTTTTTGCTGATCCCTGATCCACATTTTCAGGCCTTCGCTTCAGGCTTACCTTACAAGCTAACCCTTCAGGCTTCCTTTTCAGGCTTTTGTTTCAGGCTTCCTCTTCCGGATCTCTGCCTGGATGGACTTTTCCCTGAATAATAAGAATGTGAGTCCCGCAAGTACACAGAAAACAAAGCCAACCAGTCCATTCAGGCGGATTCCCAGGTCATCGCCCGGGTCTTTTCCCCACAGGGTCATGACGGTAAATATCATGATCCCGGCCGTCATTCCAAGTTTATAGAAAAAATTCCGGACCGCGAAGTACATCCCTTCCTTCCTCAAACCCGTTTTCAGTCCATCGAGCTGGGCTATCTCGGCAATGATGGCATAGGGTATGATGCCCAGTATGGCTACAGGCAGGGAGGCAAGCAGCGCGAAAAGGTAGATTTGAAATTTAGGGGGCATCGGGAGCTTACCGAGAAAAAAGATGGCAAGGAATATCACCCCGAGGAATACCAGGGCGAAAGAGATCAGGTATTTCTTCAGAATCACCTTTGAAATATTCAGGATCAGGGGATAGAACAGGAGAGATACCAGGATCATCACCCCGAAAACGGTACTTCCCATTGCCTCCTTCAGTCCCAGAAGAACCCTCAGGTAATAGAGCATGCCGCTGGCAATGATCGAAATGGCAAGGAAGTATGAGAAATCTGCAAACAGGAAAAGCCTGAAATTGTAGTTGCTGAGGGTCTGCGCAAGAGATTTGAAGAAATGGATCCGGGCGGGTGGCCCCGGGCAGCACATTTTCTCATTTATGCTTATTACCGGAAAGTGCAGCAGTATCCCCGCCAACACTGCGAGCAGGGCAATGGCGATCTGGAAGGACCGTATCCTGTGCTCAAGTTCCAGCAGGTTCTCCATCCAGGATGCCAGCAAGGGGGCCTGGGCTGCAATGATCAATCCGATTACATAGGCCAGGGACAACCAGGTTGAAAGCCTGATCTTGTCCCTTTCCGAGGGCGCCAGTTCAGGCATCAGCGCATTGTAGGGTATAAAATAGATCGTCAGGAAAAGATAAAACATGGTCAGGGTAACCAGAAGCCACAGGATATTCATATTGCTTTCCGAAAGGCTCGGCGGAAAGAAAACAGCGATGCAGAACAGGGTTGCAGGCAGCCATCCAATGCGCATAAAAGGCACCCTCCTGCCCCTTCTGTGCCTGGAACGGTCGCTCATCCATGCAATGAGCGGATCCGTGACGGCATCGAACAACCTTCCCCCGGCTGCAATAAGCGCCAGGGCCGAAAATATGCCCAGGTAAACAACGGCGGGGATCAGGATCTTCAATCCGGTATTCTGGGGAGGAAGATATATGTAAATAAGCATTACCGATACCAGGTTGATCAGTATGGACCAGCCTGCCATGCCCGATGAATACGCCAGGATTTGAGTATTTGTAAGTTTCATGAACGGAAGGGGAATATATTAAATGGTATCCCTACAAGTATCTCAAGTTACTAAAAATGCCCGTGTTATATGAGGGTATCCCGCTTTTTCTCCGAAGCATGGATTGGCCTGAGGCATAACTGCCTGGCAAAAGGGAGATGGATTTTTGCAGGGGGTTTGCTACTTTTAAGCCATGATCAGGATCTATTTTGCAGGCTCCATTCGCGGGGGCAGGAAACTGGCTGAGACCTACCGGGAACTGATAGATATGCTCCGAATGCACGGCGAGGTGTACACGGAGCATGTCGGGAATGAGGAGGCGCTCAGGCGCGAGGATGTAAACCGCTCCGATCGCTTTATTCATGACCGGGACCTGGAGTGGCTCAGAAACTCGGACATGGTAATTGCAGAGGTTACGGTTCCCAGCCTGGGAGTGGGCTATGAAATTGCCATGGCCATTGAACTTGGGAAACCTGTGCTCTGTCTTTTTCATAAAAACTCGACGCACCGCCTCTCCGCAATGATCTCGGGCAGCCCGAAGGTTTCCGTCCGTCTCTACGACTCGATATCCGAAGCGGGAAAACAAATTGAAGGATTTATTTCAGAATGCCGGGAACGCGGCCTGGCGTCAAAGCCTGAGTAATCATGCATGCTGTTCGTCGTACTGCCGTATCTTCATCATGATCCGTTCCTCGGCCTCGTCGTACATTTCCCGGATATACGGGTCATTGAAATTAAAGGTCCTTTCCTCCAGGCTCATGGTACCGATCCGGTCAAACAGCATTTCTTTGGCCTGCCGGATATCCCTGCCGTAAATATGGTACGAATCGGCCTGCCAGTTAATCCTGCCCAGCTTCACCGTCCTTCCTGACCGGCGCTCCATTTCATCGGCAATCAGCTCGCGGTTGAACAGGATGAATCCGAACATGTTCATAAAATTTGCACCCCAGGCATCATTGCTTCTGAAACGAATGTTGCAGTTCAGCCAATGGATGCCTTCTTCATCTTCCAGCACCCTGTACCAGAGTGATTGCAGACAGGGGGGGTCGTATACCTCGATGTCGTGGTTGGGCATCCATGTTATCATCTGGGCCTGGCGTGTAAAGGGCTGGTCAACCAGTTTCCGGATGACATTTTCAATCTGGTCAACCTGAAATCCCACATCCTTTCGTTCGTTCTTCCCGCCCGACTCCACCCCTTCCTTCCAGGAACCATAGCGCTGCAGCCTGCCATGATAGGTATATTCCCACCGTGTATCACCGGGATCGTTCATGTTCTTCACCCAGTGGTCCTTGAAACCCTTCAGTTCCAGCACGTATTCCTTGAGGTCATCGATCCCCCCGGGGAATGCCTGATGGATCATGGGATCGCTTTCCGGTTCGAGAACCGTTATATTCATGGTGCAATCAAGACTGAGCGGATCACCGGGTTTATCGTACTGGGTTTTAAACCTCGTGCCCTCATTATACAGGCTTACGAGAGCCTTCTCATAAGCTTCGGCGAGGGATCGTTCGGTAACATGCAGAACAGGTATGTTTCTCATGGCTGGCAGTTTTGGTAAAGATATTTAATGGAGCAGGTTTTATCCAGGATTGTTGAAACATTGTTTATTATTTCCATTACATTTTTGCGAACTGGTTGTAAGTCCTCATGATCAAGCTGCTGTTTCTCATGACCGGGGGTACCCTTGGTGATGGTGTACTGGTAATTGCCCCCGCCATAACCATAGCCGAAAGGATAATGGTAATCCCAGCCTCCCATGGTATAGAAGCTGGTATAATTCGTGATCCCGGTCTTGTCATCAAGTATGACGAACATATTTACGGAAAGATCACCGCCGGCCTCGTTCTGGGTGTAACCCCTTGATTTCATCTCCCCGGCGATCGAACGCAACAGAAGTTCCTTGTCGTAACGGTTGACTTTTATGTCCACCGCAGGGTCCGTCGGCAGCATGAAGAAAGTCCTGTAACTGCTGAAATCGGCCTCTTCGTCGTAGTGCTGGGTGATCTTCAGGCCGCTGCAGGCGGGGAGCAGCAGAGATGCAAGCAGCATTGCAGGTACTATTTTGTGGACAGGCCGGACAAGGAAAAATCCCGGGAAGTTCATATTTTAGTGAATTCAAATTCGTTTAACAGCTTAGAACAAAATGGGAAATACAGTCCGCCACCACGATAAGGAGATCACGGACCCGGAAGGGATCCGGGCCGTCATTCGCAAGGGACTCGTCTGCCACCTTGCCCTGGTGGATGAGGGGAAACCCTACCTGGTCAGCATGAATTACGGCTTCAGCGACAACTGCCTGTACCTGCATTCCGCCCTGGAAGGCAGGAAGATCGGCATCATCCGCCGGAACCCGGATGTGTGCTTCCAGGTCGTCACCGGCACCAGGCTGACCACGGGACCGGATGCATGCGGGGACTGGACCATGAAATACCGGTCCGTGACCGGTTTCGGCAAAGCAAGCCTGGTGGAGGATGAAAAAGACAAGATCAGGGCCATGCAGATACTGATGGACCAGTACAGCACCAAAGGGCCTTTTGAATTTTCAAAAGACCGGCTGGCCGAAACCATCGTCATACGGATCGACATCGAGGAGATGACGGGAAAAGTGTCTGGGTATCCGGAAGAAGAACAATAACAGGACAGGGACGATCCCATCCAGGGGATGGATGATCCTTATCGGACCGGCTGGGATCCTGCACAGAAACGTTTTGGCAAAAAAATCCCGGCCCGGTTTTCTCCGGACCGGGATTGTTCATTTATACCCGGATGCCAAAATCATTCCTTCGGCAATTTGAATTCAACCGGGATGGTGAACTGCACAGCCACGGTTTTTCCGCGCTGGGTTCCCGGTTCCCATGCCGGCATGCTGTAGACCGCAACCAGCGCCGCTTTGTCAAGTAACGGGTCGACTCCCTTTACCACCCTGGCATCCGCGACCTTGCCCTTTGCATCCACGACGAACTCCACCAGGACTTTGCCCTGGATCCCTTCATCCTTCGCCTTGGCCGGGTATTCGACGTGCTCCTGCACGTATGCCTTGCAGGCATTGAAATTCTGACCCTGGAATTTAGGCATGTCCTCGACAATGATGAATACCGTCTCATCTCCTTTGGCAGGGGGTTTTACATCCTTGCTGCCGGTCGCCTGCTTCTTACTGCTCTTCTCAGGACTGCCGGATTCATCCCATTCCCCGGAGATATTGAAAACCTTCCTGTCAAGTTTGACGGTGAAGTCCCCCGCCCCCATGGTGGAAGCCGTCACAAATCCCACGAAGGAATATACCACTACCGCATTCTTATCCTTGACCTCGAGGAGGTATTCCCCGTTCATATCGGTCGAGGTGCCCGTCGTGGTTCCCTTCCAGACCACGCTTACACCTGGCAGGGGATCCCCGGTTTCAGCTTCAACCACCTTCCCCTTTACCACATAGGTATCATCTCCGGCCGGTGGACCGGAAGCATTCGCAGCATAGACGATCGTCAGGGCTGCCAGTACAGGCACGGCCAGCAATGCTTTCAGCCATGCGCTTTTCTTGGATTTCATTCTTGTCATCATGATCATTCGTTTTTTGGTTAAAGACTTACTAAAAGCGTTGGCAAGCCTGAAAACTTCCGTACCCGTAAGCTGGTTAACCAATAAGGCCTGATACGTACCGGTCCCTTCGCCCCTGCTCAGGACGGCAGCATCGGCCTGGTATTCATGAATTTCCTTCAATGACCTGACATACAGCCAGATGAATGGATTGAACCATTGAAATATAATGATGAACTCTATGAGCAGCAGGTCTACAAAATGAAGCAACCTGTAATGCGCATACTCATGGTCCAGTATGGTGTTCATTTTCGGGTCCTCCAGGAGTTCCCGGCTGGCAAAAACCCGGTTCAGAATGGAGAAGGGAATGATTTTCTTTTCAACGAAAATAACTTTCAGCGGACCGTACAGCTCCTTCCCCACCCTTCGTATCAGTATCAGCCTGAGGCTCTGGGCAAGGAAGGTCGCAAGCAGTAATCCGACGCCGCAAACATAGATAATGCTGGCCAGGTCCATTCCGTCCAGGCGAAATCCCCGTCCCGATGAATTGCTTACCTCGACTGCCGAGGCGCCAATGCCCTGGTCATCCAGGTTGATGAAAATTACAGGAAAACCCATGCTCGGCTCGGGCATGAATATTCTTCCCAGGGGAAGAACGGGCAGTACCAGGGACAGGACAAGGGTCCCCAGAAGATAAAACCGGTTCAGCGAATAATTGGTCTCCTTTTCCATGAATATCCGGTATATCCCGTAAAACAGTGCCATGGCAATCCCGGATTTGAGAAAGTACAGCAAGAGGTTATTCATTATCTTCGGATTTGGCTTTGTTCAATTCTTTTTCGGTCATCCTGAGGATCTCTTCCATCTCACCGATATCAAGGTTCTTCTCCCGGGCAAAAAAAGCGGCCATCTTGGGGAATGAATCGTTGAAATAATCCTTCATGAATCCCAGTAAGTGTACCCTTGCGTAATCCTCCTTGGCAATATTGGGATAATAAAGATACGTATTGCCAAAAGCTTTGTGGGATACAAACCCCTTTTTCTCTAAAACGCGGATCACCGTCGATACGGTATTGTAAGCAGGTCTGGGTTCCGGAAATTTATTCCTTACATCCCTGGCGAGTCCCTCTCCCATTTTCCAGAGGATCTGCATGACCTGTTCTTCGGCTTTGGTCAGTTTTTTCATAGGATCGTATTT
>CAZVLG010000412.1:0-1706 GCA_964627835.1 uncultured Bacteroides sp. | reverse complement strand
TTTGGCTACAACTGCCAGACCCTGGCCCATAATTATTATCCGTACCATCTGTGGGATAACGGGAAAAAGATCGTCCTGACTGAAAATGCAGGAAAAAACCAGGCCATTTATGCGCCGATCCTGATACAGGAAAAAGCGCTTAAATTCATCGAGAGCAACCGTGACCGGCATTTCTTCCTGTACTATCCCCATATCATACCACACGCAGAACTGGTTGCACCTGAAAAATACATGGCAAGATATCGCAATAAATTCCTGCCTGAAAAACAATATGAAGGAGCCGAGGAAGGGAACCCCCGCTATAAAATCGGTGCTTATGGTTCCCAGCCTGAAGCACATGCCGCTTTTGCCGCCATGATCAGCCTCCTTGATGAGCAGGTTGGCGAATTAATCGAGAAAGTCCGGGATCTGGGACTGGCGGAAAATACCCTGATCATTTTTACTTCCGATAACGGTCCCCATCTCGAAGGCGGTGCCGATCCCGATTATTTCAACAGCAACGGTTCCCTCAGGGGCTATAAACGCGATCTCTACGAAGGGGGCATCCGTGTGCCCACCATTGCCTGGTGGCCGGGAAAGATAGAGGCCGGATCAGAATCGGACCATCTTTCAGCATTCTGGGATGTATACCCCACCCTGGCCGAACTCAGCGGACAAGTCCCCCATGACTCCATTGACGGCCTTTCGTTCCTTCCGGTATTGCTTGGAGAGGGCAGTGCCCGGGAGCATGATTGCCTCTACTGGGAATTTCATGAAGGAAACGGTAAACAGGCGCTGAGGGTTGGGGATTGGAAACTGGTGCTCACTGAGCTCTTTGATCCTGGACAAACTCAAACTGAATTATACGATATCCGCAACGATCCGGGTGAGCGGCAGGATCTTGCGGAAGAATACCCGGAAAAAGTGGAGGAAATGAAGACAATGCTTTTACAATGCCGCAGGGAATCTCCCTATTTCCCGTTTCCGGCCAAACCGGAGAATCATACGAATGATCCGCGCGGTTCTTTTTGATATGGACGGGGTGCTGGTGGATTCGGAAGAATTCATCCGGGAAGCGGCCGTAAGGATGTTCCGGGAAAAAGGATACCGGGTTCGTCCGGAAGATTTCATCCCATTCACCGGGACGGGTGAGAACAGGTTCCTGGGTGGAGTGGCCGAACAGTATGGCATCATACTCGACATCGAAAAGGACAAAGCAAGGACCTACCTGATCTATGAGCAGATCTGCGAAGGAAAACTGAACGCCCTGCCGGGCGTGATGAAAGCCATGGAGCTCTGCAGATCGCGTAAGCTGAAAACCGCAGTTACTACCAGTGCAGATGAATTTAAAATGCTTGTAAATCTGAATGAAATCGGGTTGCCGGCCCATATCTTCGATGTGACCGTGTTTGCCGACATGGTAAAAAATAAAAAACCGCACCCTGAAATATACCTCACCGCTGCAGCAATGCTTTCCGTTCAGCCACCTGAATGCCTGGTGGTCGAGGATGCACCAAGTGGATTGCAGGCAGCATCGGCGGCAGGAATGAAATCACTGGCACTCAGCACGACATTCCCGCCTGAAGCGCTGCATCTGGCAGACTGGATCGTTCCGGATCTGTCTTACATACAGGAAGAATTTCTGGATTGGTAAAAACCTGAGATCGCTCCCGAAAACGATTTTCCGGATTATGTCTACATAAAGCACATTTTTTATATTTTAGATA
>CAZVLG010000411.1:0-8963 GCA_964627835.1 uncultured Bacteroides sp. | reverse complement strand
AAAAGAACCCCGATACGGTCGCTTATGCACATGCCGGGGAGCTGATCGGGGACCTTGTTCAGCTAAGGGATGCGCTGGTGGAATACGGGGCCGGGACCCTGGCCAGGAACGAGGTTTCACGGACCATACGATTCATACGTGTTTTCGGGTTCCACCTGGCCCGGCTCGACATCCGCCAGAATTCAGGGTTTTACATGAAAGCCCTGAGCCAGTTGCTTGAACATTCCATGCTTTGTTGCGATGATTTCCACAGGTGGACAGAAGAGAAGAAACTGGAACTTTTAAACCGTGAGCTCGAGACAAACCGTCCCTTCGTCCGGAATGCCGAGGATGCAGGTGCGGAGGCAAGGGAAACCCTGGCCACCTTCCGCGTGCTTCGGAAACATATCAACCGCTACACCCAGGCTGCCGTCGGACCGCTGATTGTAAGCATGACACGGGGACCGTCGGACCTGCTGGCCGTCTACCTGCTGGCCCGGGAGGCCGGTTTGACGGTATGGACGGACGATGGACTGGCATGCCGGCTTCCCATCGTGCCCCTGTTCGAGACCATCGAAGACCTGAGGAACAGTCCCAAAATAATGGACGCCTTTCTTTCCCATCCCGTCATAAAAAGAAGCCTGGATTACCTGCGGGAGCTGAACGGAACCCCTGACCTGGTGCAGGAGATCATGATCGGTTACAGCGACAGCAACAAGGACGGGGGGATCATGGCCAGCGCCTGGAGCCTTTACCAGGCACAGTCCCGCCTCGTGGAAACAGGCAGGAAACATGGTGTGCGGATCCGGTTCTTTCACGGCAAGGGAGGGTCCATCAGCCGCGGTGCCGGTCCCACACACTGGTTCATTCGCTCCCTGCCACCTCATTCGGTGAATGGAGAGCTCCGGCTCACGGAGCAGGGCGAGACCATCGAACGCAAGTATGCCAACCTGGGCAATGCCACCTATAACCTTGAACTGCTCCTGGCCAGCACAGCCTGCACCACCATCCTGCAGGATCTCGACACGGTTGATTCCTATGAAGGGGAGGAGATCATGAATTACCTGGTCAGGGAGAGCCTGTCGTTTTACAAATCCCTGATCCGGGATCCCGGTTTTCTCGAATTCTTCAGCCAGGCCACGCCCATCGATGCCATCGAGGAGAGCAAGATAGGTTCCAGGCCTGCAAGGCGTACAGGCAGGAGGAGCCTGTCGGACCTGCGGGCCATCCCCTGGGTCTTCAGCTGGAGCCAGAGCCGCTTTAACCTTACCGGCTGGTACGGGGTCGGGTATGCACTTGAAAAGATTAAATCGGAACAACCGGCCCTGTTCGGACAGTTTCTCGGACTTGTCAAAGAGGATGCCTTTGTGAGGTATTTGCTGACCAATGTCGACACCAGCCTGAATGCCACGGATGAGTCCATCATGAACCTTTATGCATCCCTGGTAGAGGACGAAGCCATCCGGTCCGGGATCATGTCAAAGATCACCTCTGAACTGGGACGCACCCGCCGGATGCTCGGGGAGATCCTCGGGCAACCAATCGAAGAGCGAAGGAAGAACCATTATTATTCCACGAAGCTACGGGCATCCGCCCTGGTATTTTTACACCGGAGCCAGGTGAGGCTTTTATCAGAATGGAGGGATCAGAAAAAATCATCTACCGATCCGGAGGAAACCATAATAAGCCTCCTTCGCTGCATCAATGCCATCGCAAATGCCATGGGCAATACCGGTTGAAGCCATATTCCGGTTGGGCCTGTACCGGATTACCGGACCTTGTCGCAGCGTCGAATTATACCCGGCTGCCGGGTTCACCTGCGCCAGGCCGCCGGATGAGATAATGACAAATTGTCTGAAATTGGTACCCCGCAACATTGGGTCAATTTTTGTAACGAACCGGGTATGAACTTTAACCAGTTAACTGAAAAGCACCAGCAGGTTGTCCAGTTTGTGGAGGAGAACAGGATCAAAGAGGCCATGGATGCACTGGGCAGTCTTTCCGCGTATTGCGAGAACCGCGAACTGGCATTGCAGCTTGACAAGCACCGGGATACCTACCGCAGCATGCTTACCTATTCTTTTGAACTCGGCGACGACCCGCAGAAGGAGGAAGTGTACAGGCGCCTGATGCGGTCCATGCTGGAATTGAACGACGATATACGGGAAGACCTCCTGATGAAGGGAGGCCTGATCTCCTACTATAACCTCAAGCTGGAGGTCGAGCAGATCCGGAACAGCGTGATGGCATCCTCCTCGGATATGGCCGAAAGCCTTTCGTTTAAAAAGGAGGTGGAATACATTCTATCGGAAAGCGGCTCAGAAGAGGAGTCGCAATCCCGGGATTACCACAGGAGCCTGCTTACCATATTCCGGATGATCTGGCTGACGGATAAATTCCAGGATGCCGAGATAAAGATGGTGGGGAAGATATGTAAATCCAGGCTGATCCCCTGGTATGACAAATCCATCATGGTCAGCGCCCTGACCCTTTCCCTGCTGAGGCATTTTGACGTAGAGAAGGTCAACCTCCTGTTCAACTTTTTCGAGCAGGGGGAAATGCAGGTCTGGCAGCGGGCCCTCATCGGGCTTTTCCTGGGACTCTATTACCACGACTACCGGCTGGGGTATTACCCGGAGATCACCAACCGGCTGGAGGCGGCCAGGGAAGCAAAACATCTGGAAAAGAACATCGAGGCCATCGTGATCCAGTTCCTCCGGGCGCTGGAAACCGAAAAGGTCACCAAAAAGATACGGGAAGAGATCCTGCCGGAAATGATGAAAATGAGATCCACCCTGGAGGAGAAGCTTGACCTGGATGAAATCCTGTCCTCCAAAAGCCTGGAGGATGAGAACCCGGACTGGGAAACGGTTTTTAAGGATACCCCGGACCTGTACAGCAAGATCGAGGAATTTTCGAACCTGCAGATGCAGGGATCGGATGTTTTCCTGAGCGCTTTTGCCATGCTCAAGAGATTTCCCTTCTTCAACGAGATCAGCAACTGGTTCCTGCCCTTCCATAAAGACAACGAAGAGGTGCGGGAAGGCCTCTCCGGGCAGGGTGGGGACTTTGACGTGGAACTTTTTACGGAGGGACTGGAACGGTCGTCCTTCCTCTGCAATTCGGACAAGTACTCTTTCTGCCTGAACGTAAGGCATATGCCCGATATGCAGAAGTCCATGATGATGGAACTGTTCAACATGGAGCTCAAGGCTATGAACGAGATGGAAGAAAGCGATGAGATGCTGGATGACTCCCTCAGGGACAAGGCCATATATACCCAGTACCTGCAGGACCTGTACCGCTTCTTCAAGCTACATCCGATGAAAAAGGAGATCGATGACGTATTTGGCAATGATTTCAACTTTGAGAATTCCAATATGTTCAATACCCTGATCCGTGACCGGGGGATCCTTCGGAACATCGGGGAGTTTTATTTCGAAAAGGACCACTACGAAAGGGCTATCCGGATATTCGAGCAGTTATGCCATACGGAAAAGAACGCCGAGCTTTATGAAAAGACAGGTTTTTCCTACCAGAAGCTTGGAAATTTTGAAATGGCACTCGATCATTACCATAAAGCCGAACTGTTTGACCGGGAAAAGCCATGGTTGATCAAGAAAATCGCTTACTGTTCGAGAAAGACCGGGGATACCGCCAAAGCGATGGAGTATTACCTGGCCGCAGAGAAGCAGGAGCCGGACAACCTGCTGATCCAGACCTACCTGGGACATACCCTTATGGATAGTGAGGATTACGAGGGGGCGTTGAACTATTATTTCAAGGTGGAATACCACCAGCCGGACAATCACAAGGTGCAGCGCCCCATTGCCTGGTGTTCCTTTGTCCTGGGAAAATTCAAGCAGGCCGAAAAATATTTCCGCAAGGTCATCGAAGAAGAAGGGAACAAGAACGATTTCGTGAACCTGGGACATGTGCTCTGGTGTACGGGAAACCGCAAGGAGGCCATCGAGAATTACCGCAAAAGCCTCGATAAGAGCAGCCGGGATTTCGATTGGTTCGACTCCGTCATGGAGGAGGACTCGTCCCACCTGCTGAAGCACGGGATCAAGGAACTGGACATTCCCCTGATGGTGGACTACCTGCGGATGGGAAGCTGATCACAGGTATGGCCGCCCTGAGGATCATTCGGTCATGCAATACGGAACCCTGGCCGGCAGAACGATCGTCCTGGATTGGGTAGGTTATTACCGGCCTCCCATCGGCGGAGATCAATCAAGGATAGGTTTCTGAAAGATCCGGTAGCGTTTATAGACCACTCCCCCCATCCGTTCCATTTCCGCCCGGACCTTATGGTTGTCTTCCAATTCAAGATGGCTGTCAATGGTTTCGAGTCCCCCTTCATGCGCCGCTTCTATCATCCGCGCCCCCATGACCGCATCCAGGCCGTGACCCCGGTAATCTTCCCGGATCGCTCCCAGCATAAGGTTTAGTTGCCTGGTCTTCTTGCCGGACCGTAGAATATAAAAGATCCCGATGGGGAAAAGGTAACCCCTGGACCGCTGGATGCCCTTGCTCAAATCGGGCATCCCTATGATAAAGGCGATTACATCCCCCTTGTCGTTTTCAATGACCTTGATGAATTTCGGATCAAGGAGGGGGATGTAGCGGGCAGCGAATTCATCCATTTCTTTCCCGGTCAGGGGATCAAATCCGTAAATACCCTGGAAGGTATCGTTCATCAGCTGGAGCACCGGCCGGATGGCCGGCTTAAGTTCTTTTCTTCGCATGAATTCCCGGACGACCATGTTGCTCCTGCCGAGTACCCGTTCGGATACCCGGCGGTAGGTCTCGGGCACCTCTTTCGGGATATCCAGTGTGTAGACCACCAGGTCGGTTTCCTTTGTGAAACCGTTGGATTCGACCAGTTCCGGCAGGTAGGGGAAATTGCAGGTGGTGGCGATGACCTGTGGCTTGTCGAATCCCTCGATCAGGAGTCCCTGGGGATCCTTGTCCGAGAACCCCAGTGGACCCACCAGTTTTACCATTCCCTTTCCGCGGGACCATTCCTCGACCGCCCCCAGCAGGGCCGAGGCGACCTCCCCGTCGTTCCAGCATTCCAGGAAACAGAAGCGGGCATGTTTTTCCCCTTTTAATTCGTTGTAGCGCCGGTTGATGATGCCCATGATCCTTCCCACCGGACGGCGGTCCCGGTAAGCAAGCAGGAGAATGGTATCCGAGTACTGAAAGGATTTGTTCCTGGCGGGATTGAAAAAGGCCCTGTCGTCCATGTATATGGGGGGGACCCAGTTGGGGTGGCCATTATGTATCCGGGCGGGGAGATGTATGAAACGCCGTCTTAGCTTCCGGCCGGTGACCTCCTTGATTTCTATTTCCATACAAAAAGTGGGTGCCCATTGCTTATTCAGCGGTGCACCCAGATTTGATCTATGGTGGAAAAATAAGGAATTTTTTCAAATATTACTCCTTGATCCCGGCGGGCCTGAGGATATTGTCGTTCCGGCTGGTATAATCCGGCAGGATCCAGGTGATCCCGGTGGATACCTGGAGGACTTCCAGGTCCTTCCCGTTCGGGCTGTTGCTGGCCTTTGCCATATCCCCGACCTGGAGCTCGGCTTTGATATACAAATAATAGATGTTATCCTTTCTTCTCCAGACCGCACCGTTGCGGGAGTAGATGGTCCGGCCGGCAACCCGGGCATAATCGGGTGAGCTCAGGAAATTCTCAAACACAATGGTCTGGTAAAAATTGGTATCAAACACGATCAGGTTCTGCTCGGAATATGCGGCAGGACCGCCCATAAGGTAGGGTTTTCCATCCCTGAGCAGGGAGTAAATGCCCTGGTGGTTGGAGCAGCTGATCAATCCGGGTGCATTCAGGACTTCGGCAGGCCTCAGGACCTGGTCCGTATGGAAGTAATATTGTTTTAACAGGTAACTGGATGAAGCCTCTTCATCGTGGACGATCAGGTCGTTCCCCTTCCAGTTGCTCCATGTCCGGGCAGCGATCTGGTCCCCGTCGACATACAGGTAATAATACTTTTCATCGGCCCACCAGAGGGTATTGTTGGGCGAGAAGACCGCATGCGCCGGATAAATTTTGCCGGGGCTGGCATGCGTATAATCATTCATCAGGTAGTACTTCCCGCTGGCCGGATGATAGACGACCAGGCTGTTCCCGCAATAGGCATTTTTGGTCTGGCGGGTAACATCCGCCCCCTCCAGGTAGAACCAGTACCAGTTTTCATCGTTGACCCTCCAGAAGGCATTCGCCTCGCTGTAGATCTCTTCTGCCTGCCGGGCATTTTTATCCCGGCTGGTACTGAAGTCTTTCAGCACATATGACCTGTTTGCGGATTTATCAAATACCAGGACATCATTGTCAATGGTCGTGCCTGCCGTGTTTTTTGAAACATCCACCCCGTTCCTGAACAGAAAATACCGTCCGTCCGATCCCTTTCGCCACTCCACCCTGTCAAAAACCTCGAATCCTGCGATGGGTTCTGCCTCAGATTCTTTTTCAGTGCCGGTTCCCGTGACCGATTCAGTGCCCGTTCCCGCGACCTCTGCATCCGGGCGGATGAAGTAAAAATCACCCACCAGCGATGAAGATTCCCAGGGGGTCTGCATCTGGTTGCTTTTTTCGAGCACTTCCGAGCGTACACTTTTGAAAACGTCTTCAATTTTCAATCCTTGGCGCCGGATCTGCTTGAGCAGTTCTTCGGTATACAGCCCGTTCGCGCCGGTCCCGTCGGAAGCTACCGACCCGGGTGCGGTCGAATAGGCAATAAGGGTGCCGGTGGGGGCATTGATGAAGGCGAGTCCCGTGGCGGCCGATCTCCAGCTGCGGGCAAAGGGATTGTTCCGGCAGGCATCCAGGATGATGATGTTCATGCGGTTGCGGGCGATTTCCATCTGTGACATGACAAAACCGACATCCACGGATTCATATTCCACCTCTTCCTCGGCATATATCTGGGCCTTTGTGGGGACCAGGTAGTTTTTCCCGTTCACCTGGATCCCGTGCCCGGCGTAATAGAAGAGTCCCACGCCCCCGTTCTGGATCTTCCTGCCGAATTCCCGGATGGCCTTTTTCATGTCCGCCTGGCTTTCCAGGTCGATGTATTCCAGGACCTCGAAACCGGTTTCTCGAAGCGCCGAAGCCATGGCCCGGGCATCGTTTTCGGGATTGAGCAGTGGACCCGCAACGTAGTCTGAATTGCCGATCACCAGGGCCACCCGCTGGCTCGCGGAACCGGCGAAATCGGCCTGCCCCCTGAGAGGGAAGCTGCTGACAGCCAGCAGTATGAAAACAAGGATAGGGGCGAAGCGTCTCATATCTGCAAATTACAAAATATTGCTACATTTGTTGACTTTAAGCGCGGCATTCCAAATTTTTTTTCATGGAAAGAATATATGATTTCCTCGCAAGTCTGGATACGTATATTGGCGGACACCCCTGGTTTGTTATACTCCTTCTTGGCACCGGCATCTTTTTCACCATTTACCTTAAATTTCCCCAGTTTCGTTATTTCAGGCATGCCGTAAGGGTTGTGCGAGGTAAATTTGACAAGGCCGGGGACGTAGGGGATGCAACCCATTTCCAGGCCCTTTCGACCGCACTTTCAGGTACCGTGGGTACGGGCAATATTGCCGCGGTAGCCCTGGCAATCCATCTTGGGGGACCCGCAGCCCTGTTCTGGATGCTTGTCACAGCCATGTTCGGGATGACTACCAAATTCGTAGAGGTCACCATCTCACACAAATACCGGGACGTGCTGCCCGATGGGACGATCAGCGGGGGACCCATGTACTACATGAAGAAACGCCTGAACTTCACCCGGAAAAACGGGAAGATCATTAAAATAGGGGCCTGGCTGGGAGCCTTTTTTGCCGTGGCCACCATCCTTTCCTCTTTCGGAACAGGCAGCCTGCCCCAGATCAACAGTATCTCCGGGTCCATGTTCCGGACCTTTGGCGTCGACGAGCGACTGACGGGTGCTGTTCTGGCCATTTTGCTGGGACTGGTGATCATCGGGGGGATCAGGCGGATTGCCAAGGTGACCTCAAGGCTGGTGCCCGCCATGGCCATCATTTATTTCTTGGGTGCCCTGCTCGTGATCGGTACCAATTATGAGAATATCATCCCTTCCCTGATCTCCATCTTCCGGGATGCGTTTACCGGTACGGCTGCCGTTGGGGGCTTCCTCGGGGCAAGTTTTACTTTCGCCGTTAACCGGGGGGTCAACCGTGGACTGTTCTCGAACGAGGCGGGACAGGGATCGGCGCCGATCGCACACTCCGCCGCCAGGGCGCATGAGCCCGTGTCCGAGGGATTGGTGGCCATCCTGGAACCTTTTATCGATACGATCATTATCTGTTCGCTTACGGGACTCGTATTGCTCTCCTCAGGCGTATGGAACGAGAAGATCGAGAACCAGTTCCAGCAGGCCGACATGGTTTTCCTGGATGGGGTGTATGACGACAGCAAGCCGGATGACCGGCTCAGGTTAAGAAGGCATCTGCTGAACAAGGAATCCCTGGATCTTTTCAGCGACTCGGTCCTGATCGAGAACGGCAGGCTTACAGGTCCCCTTACCCTGGTGAACGCCAGGTCGGTTGCCGAGGATGTCCTTATCACCAGGAACGGGGAGGCTTTTACAGGCTATGTTCTCATACAGTCCGGCAAGCTCCGGGACGAACTGGGGGAATACCTGGTCAGTGGCAAATCACTGATGCACAGCGCACCCCTGACCACCGAGGCCTTCTCGCGAAGCATTTTGGGCAGTGGCGGCAAATACATCGTAGCCATCGGGCTCCTGTTGTTTGCCTTTTCAACGGCCATTTCATGGTCGTATTACGGGGGGAGGGCCGTGACCTACCTTTTCGGTACCCGGTACGTGATCTTTTACCGCCTGTTCTATGTGGTGGCGTTCTTTTTCGCGGCTTTCACGGATACCACCATCGTCTGGGCCCTATCCTACATCACCATAGCCATCATG
>CAZVLG010000410.1:0-3137 GCA_964627835.1 uncultured Bacteroides sp. | reverse complement strand
GTGATCGAGCAGGCCCCTTCAAAAGAGTTCTTCAGCAATCCGCAGACCGAAATCACCAAGGCATACCTGAAAGGCAGTATCAATTAAAATAATGAACATGAAATCCCTGTTTTTTCTTATTGCATCGCTTCTGTTCCATTTAACGGCGGTTTTTTCACAATCCGGCATCAATGCGGAGCTTCGTCCAAGGTTCATCCTGGACAACGGGTACATTAAGCCCAGGACATCTGAAGATAAACCCCTTTCCTATGTGACCCAGCGCACGAGACTCAATGCATTTTACAACAAGGAGCAACTTGAAACTTACATCAGCATTCAGGATGTGAGATTCTGGGGAGGCGACAATAAATACAAGGAGAGCGGGACTTCGGGCAATACCGAAAGCTTGAGCCTGCACCAGGGCTGGATCAAACTGAAACCAGGTCCCAGGATATCCCTTACCGCGGGCAGACAGCTTTTCATATACGACGACCAGCGTATCCTTGGGGCCAGGGACTGGAACGATGCCCAAGTCACATATGACGCGCTATTGTTCCGGTTTGACGATACCCTGAACAGGCTTGACCTGGCCCTTACATGGAATGCAGAATCCTCGTCCAGTTCACTGTTCCCGGAAGAGAAATTCAGGCTGTTTGACTTTGTCCGGTATGAGAGAGTCATTGATCCGGTCAATGTATCGGTCATTATGCTGCTTACGGGAAATACGATTAATGATACAACGGAAACTTTATTCCTGAGGGGCACCTTCGGCTTGAACCTAACTGCACGCATAAATGACCTCAACGCCAGGGCTACCCTGTATCACCAGCGCCATCTCAATCTTCAGGGAGGCGAACTGAATGCTTATTGCCTGTCGTTTTTCATCAGCCAGCGGTTTTTCAGGGGCAAGGCGACCGCTGGTGCGGGACTCGATTTCCTGACCGGCCAGGATGGAACCAACCAGGATGCGGATTATCAGGGCACGGATCATCGTTTTGACATACTCTATGGCAAAAGACATGGCTTTTACGGATACATGGATTATTTCAGCAACCTGCCTCATCAGGGTTTGCAGGACTATATGCTGAAGACGGAATACAAGCCTCATCCCAGCCTGTCCGTTCAGGCAGACTACCATTATTTTATGCTGGCAACCCACAGGATTGACGCAGAGGATCCCGCTAAGCGCCTGCCCAATCAACTTGGGCAGGAACTGGATTTTTTAATCAGCTGGAACCCGTCAAGGGAAATCAACCTGAAAGCCGGATATTCATTTTACCTGACAACACGAACGCTGGAACAGGTAAAGGAAGTCTATGGAACGGACATACGATTCCCCCGGTTTGCATACCTTATGTTGACGGTAAAACCGGAGATATTCAAGGCCGCACAGCAGAGGGGAACCTCATCCCCGGGAAAATAGAAACGGGCCGGCAAACGGAAACCCGCAGTGCACCTGGAATTCACGGCCTGCCCAGGGCTTCCAGTTCCGAATGAACGTAAGCAGGCTTCGGGCTTACGAAACCTGCTTCATCAATCCGCTTTTGACCTTCTGTAAGCATGAAACGGATAAACTCAATATGTTGAGGATCAGAAGGTTTTTTCCTGGCAATGAGGTAATGATTCCGGAATGAACGGCATGTGTTTTTATGTGTTTTCGTCCTGCTTGACATCCGGAGCGAATAGAAAGGGTGAGCCGGGACATAAATCCGGCTCACCCTTGATTTACGGTATTTATTGGATACCTGGCAATATCCCGTTGCTGTTATAAATCACTATTTTGATATCATCTCGTTCAGAATAAGGTCCTTGAGCGCCACGGTCTGGCTGACTTCAAAATCGGCCCTGCCGCTTCCGGAAGCGGGCTGAACGGAGATATTGATCAATGAATTCAGTGAAGATTTTTCATTCGCGAATTCCTGGACATCCTTCGACACACTGCCCGGTATCCTGTCCAGGTATTTCGACTGAAGTATAATGACCCGGTCGTTCTTTTCTTTTTCCTTCTCGATCTTCTGGATTTCCGTAAGTGCATCGATGGATGTATGATACCTGCTGTGTGCGACGGTTATGGGGAGCTCCATATCAAGCAATTCCTTGGTAAGCAGGTATCCGAGTCCCCCGCTATGCTGCAGAATTTCATCGTACGCAAAAAGAACGACTTTAATACCATACTTGTTGGTAATCGAAATTTTGTTGATGGTGTTGGGGAGAAAACTTGATACCTGCGGATTTTTCAATTCAACCTTCTGAGTTTCATCCGTGAATGCGCAATGAAGAAGATCAACCATTTCATTGTTCAGGATCGGATTCACCCCATAGTAGAAAATATTGAACTTACGGTACATTTTTTCCATCTCGATATTCGGATCGTTGAATACAATGATCCTGACATCCGGCAATTCATGGTTTATCTGTTTCACGTATCCGGGACCCGAGTTACCGAGCTGCCTGGCATCCAGGACCATTACCCCGTAAGATCCCCGGGAGAGTATCTGGAGGGCCTCATCCATGCTGCTGGCAACACATGTTTTATAGCCTTTATGCAGGATCCTCTGGTGAAATTCATTTTCCTCGCTGCCTTTATCGGTAAATACCAGCACATTCCTGTTCCGGGTAGCTTTGAGGTCGCGCTCAAGATTTTCCGGTTCCACGATGGCGATCCAGCTTTTCCTGTGAAGGTTCTTCTCAAGATTGTAAAAGTGATTCTTGAGATGGTTATTGACCACGGTAATTACTCCGCTGATGGCGGAGGGGATGACCTGTTTTGTCCCGTCGCTCAGGGTAACTTCGGCAAGCGGTAATCCCCTGTAGATAGAGCTGCCCAGTTCCGGGAGTTTGACGGATTTGATGTAGTTATTCGACAGATTGGGCAGGTAACCACCGACCCGTATGACTCCGTTCTGCATCCTGTAGAACCAGGACGAAAGATAAAAATGATAACTGGGCTCGCGGACCTCGGCTTCCATCAGATCCTTATCCCTGGTCATGGATACAGTTTCACCCGTCAGTACTTTCTGTACGGGTTCCAGCAGTTCAGCAGGTTCAAAAGGCTTGGTGATGTAATCGACCACTCCCAGGGTCGATGACATCCGACGGGTATCTTCCGACGGGTACCCGGTAATGATCAGAACGGGTACATCCGGTTTTCTTTTCCG
>CAZVLG010000409.1:0-2503 GCA_964627835.1 uncultured Bacteroides sp. | reverse complement strand
GATGCCCAGTACCTGCTGTATAATTTTATCAAGAACCATCCCGAAAGCTCCCTGCATAACCAGGCTGTATTTGCCATGGGAAAGCTGGCGTACCGGGACAAGCAGTATGGAAATTGCCTGAGATGGCTGGGGGAAGTGGAATACCTTGATCTCAGCGAGGAAGAAAGGTCCGAGTTCTTTTTCATGAAAGGATACAGCCACTTCAGGCGCAAGCAGTACGAGGAAGCACGCGTGGCGCTGTATGAGATCATCCACTCGGATGACCGCTACGCTGCCCCGGCCATGTATTACTATTCCCATATCCATTACGAGCAGAAAAATTACGAGACGGCCCTCAAGGGTTTTTTATCGCTCAGCGAAGATGAGACCTTTTCCCCCATTGTCCCCTATTATATCACCCAGATTTATTACCTGCAAAAGAAGTGGGACGAGGTGATCCGTTATGCTCCCGGCTTGCTTGAATCGGTTATCGAAACGCGCTACGCAGAGATGGCCAGGATACTCGGTGAGGCTTATTTCAATAAGGATATGTACCCGGAGGCTGTAACCTGGCTGGGAAAATACCACGAGCAGGTGAATTATACGCTTCCTGAGGATAAGTATATGATGGGCTTTGCCTATTACATGACCGGCGATTATGAAAAGGCAAAGGACTTTTTCAAGGCCGTGTCGCTCGGGAGGGACCAGCTTGCACAGAGTGCGCTTTATCATATGGCGGACTGCTATGTGAAGCTGGGGGATAAGTACCAGGCCCGCCTGTCCTTCTCGGCTGCATCGAGGATGGATTTTGATCCCGCGATCAAGGAGGATGCCATGTTCAATTATGCGGTCGTTACCTACGAACTTTCCATGACCCCTTTTAACGAAGCAGTAAAGGGTTTCTCCCGGTATATTTCCCTTTATCCCGCATCGGAACGTACAGACGAGGCGTATAACTACCTGGTGCTGGCCTTTATGAACACCCGGAACTACAGGGCCGCCCTGGCCGCCCTGGAAAAGATCCGCAGGAAAACCCCCGAGATCGAGCGCTCCTACCAGAGGGTGGCGTTTTTTCGGGGACTCGAACTTTTCAAGGACCTGTCCTTCATGGAAGCCATCAATAAGTTTGATGCCTCCCTCCAGTACGGGCAGTATGACCGTTCGCTCAAAGCTCTCTGCTATTACTGGAAGGGCGAATCCCGGTACCGTCTGCAGAACTACGACGAAGCCATCGGGCATTACCAGGATTTTCTGAGAAGCGAGGGGGCGATTGAACTCAAGGAATATGCGGTCTGTCACTACAATCTGGGTTATGCGGAGTTTATGAAGAAAAATTACAGGGAAGCCCTTGGCTGGTTCAAGCAATTCGAAACCCTGAACCGGGGAAGCAACCAGCGTATACTGGGGGATGCCTACAACCGGATCGGCGATGCATACTTCATCGAGGCCCGTTACGCCCAGGCCATCGAATACTATGACAAGTCCGTCGCCACCGGATCGACGGATGTGGATTATGCGCTTTTCCAGAAGGGAATTTCCCTGGGAGTACTTAACCGGTACAGGGATAAGATCTCAATACTGGCAAGAATCCTGCAGGAATACCCGAATTCGAATTATGTCCCGGATGCCCTCTACGAAACAGGCCGGAGCTATTTCATTACCCAGCAGCCCCAGCTTGCCATTCCGACCTACCGGAAGATCCTTGATGAGCATCCGAACAGCTCCTACGTCTCGAAGGCCTTGATCCAGCTGGGACTCATTTATTATAACCAGAACCAGCCGGAAGAATCCCTTGCCCACTATAGGAGGGTGGTTGAACAGTTCCCGGGTACATCCGATGCAAACGACGCCCTTATGGGGATCAAGAACGTCTATGTTGAAAACAACCAGGTCAACCTGTACTTCAGTTATGTGCAGAGCCTCGGAAGGGATGTGGAGATCTCTGTGAATGAGCAGGATTCACTTTCCTACCTGGCTGCGGAGAACCTGTACCTGGAAGGGCGTTGCGGGGAAGCGGCTCCGGCATTCGAATCTTATATTAATGATTATAAGTCGGGAGCTTATCTGGCAAATGCCCATTTTTACAAGGCCGAGTGCCAGCTGAAGGCAAAGGAGCATATGGAAGCCCTGGCATCGCTTAATTATGTTATCGGCCTGTCCAGGAATGATTTTACCGAACCCGCCCTGCTGACGGCATCACGGATCAACTATGACTACGGAAACTACAGGGATGCCCTCGAAAATTACCTTGTCCTGGAACAAATTGCCGGGGTGAAGGGCAATGTGACCGAAGCGAAAATCGGGGAAATGCGCTGTTACTATTTGCTGGAGGAATACGGAGATGCCATCGATGCTGCAAGAGAAGTTCTCCGGGAGGACAAGATTTCAGAAGAACTGATCCGGGAGGCAAGATTCGATATCGCGAAATCATTTTATGCACAGGACCGCTTCGCCCTGGCCCTCGATGAATTCAGGCTGGTGGCCGCGGAAGTCAGCAGCATAGAGGGAGCCGAATCAAAATACC
>CAZVLG010000408.1:0-15290 GCA_964627835.1 uncultured Bacteroides sp. | reverse complement strand
TCCTACTTGATTTTTGTATCGGGATTACCCAGATCTCCAGGATTTCCTTAATTTAGTTGATCAAATGAATATTTCTGTACCCAGATTATTTAAGATCCATATTGGATTCAAGGGCAGTACGCCGGGTTCTTTGGTTTTTGTCGGAGACAAGAAACAGGAAAATATCCGGATCCGGGTCATGTGCTATGACAGCAACGCCCTGGAGGAAAAAGAATGTGATACGCTTGAACAGGCATTTGGATATATCCAGGAGAAAAAAATTACCTGGATCAACATCGACGGCCTGCATGATCCGGAGATCATAAAACTGATCGGCAGCCGTTTCAATATTCACGGCCTCCTTCTCGAAGACATCCTGAATACCCATCACCGGCCGAAATTTCATGCGGAGGAGGACTTCCTGTTTATCATTGCAAAGATGCTCAGCTACCGGAAAGAGGAGGAGCAAATAGAATCCGATCAATTGAGCCTCCTGGCTGGAGAAAATGTCGTGGTTACATTGCAGGAAAAGATCGGGAATCAATTCGACCCGGTCCGGGAAAGGATACGCAATACGCCAAACAAGGTAAGGCTGATCCGGGCGGATTACCTGGCATATGCCCTGCTTGACTGCCTGGTCGATAATTACATTGAGATCATGGGCGAAATTGTAAACAGGATCGAGGATCTTGAACACGAGGTTATGAAGGAATCCACAAAACATACGGCAGAGAAGATATACAGGCAGCGCACCGAAATGAACTTTCTGCGCAAGACCATGCTCCCCACCAGGGAGATCACCCTGGGGTTCCTGAATTCATCTTCCCCGGTTGTGAATGAAAAGACCAGGGATTATCTCCGGGACCTGAACGACCATGTGGTCGTACTCACGGAAACCATCGATTCCTACCAGACGGTCATAATGGACCAGATGAACATGTACAATGCCAGCATCTCCAACAGGGCCAACGAGATCATGAAAACCCTGACCATTTTTGCATCTGTGTTCATTCCGCTGACCTTTGTTGCCGGGATTTACGGGATGAATTTTGAACTTATTCCGGAGCTCAGCTGGCACTGGGGGTATTTGTTTTTTTGGGGACTGATCCTTCTGATTGGCGCGGGACTATTCATTTACTTCCGCAGGAAAAAATGGCTCTGACCGGCATACGCTGGATTTTATACAAACCATTCCGGAAACATGATTTATTTAGTAAATTGTGTGTGTTTTAAAACGATCAATATCGCTGTGGTATGATGTTGGTAACTATTCCGGCGGAAGAAGCACCATCCAGGATCATCGAATGGTTAAGGGATTTCTTTGGAAGGTCAGAGATCAAGCACATGCTTATTATTTTTGTGATCCTGATTTCGGGTTTTCTGCTTTCCAGGATCCTGCGCTCGGTTATCAAGCGGGCCATCCTGATATCTTCTAAAAAACTCCAGGTAGATCCCAAGCAGTATAATTTCATTTATTATGCGGTAAATCTCCTTGTATTCATTATCGTACTGATCCTGATCTTTTATTCCATTCCGGAACTTAAATCACTCGGGTTGACCCTTTTTGCCGGTGCCGGGTTTATGACAGCCATACTGCTTTTTGCTTCCCAGCAAGCGCTGTCAAACATCATAAGCGGAGTGTTTATCGTAAGTTCCAAACCATTCAGGGTTAATGATGTTATCAAGGTTGGCGATCACAGGATAGGCCATGTCGAGGATATTACCCTGAGGCATACCGTAATACGTGATTTCGAGAATCGCCGGATCATCATTCCCAATTCGGTCATCAACTCCGAGACCATCGTCAATTCATCGATCACCGATGAAATGATATGCAATTTTGTCGAATTCGGGATCAGTTATGATTCAGACGTTGATAAGGCCATGAAGATCATCGCCCGGGAAGCTTCGGCCCATGAGAACTTTATGGACCACCGGACGGAAGGGGAGAAAGCAGAAGGCATTCCGGCAGTCCGGATCCGGGTCATCGGATTCGGGGATTCATCCGTGAACCTGCGGGCATACGTCTGGACAGAGGACCACATCAAGGGATTTATTATGAAAACAGACCTCTATAAATCGGTCAAGGAATCCTTTGATAAAGAAGGCATTGAAATACCTTTCCCATACCGTACCATTGTTATGAAAAATCCTTCCCCACCGGCAGCCGGGGCGCAACCTGAGACCAATGTTTGAGATTATTGACGAAACGATCGGGATCAGTCCCCAGAACCAGCGAAAAATCCTTCTGTCGCTGGCCATAATCCTTGTGTTCTGGCTGATCCGTTTCCTGGTTCTTAAACTGGTATGGAGGCAAACCGAAACTGCCCGCACCCGGTACGCCTGGAAAAGGGCGTTGTCGATCATTATCACCTTTTCGGCCATTATCCTTATCATCAGTGTCTGGATATCTGCCTTTGCCAGGCTCGGGGCTTTCCTGGGATTGTTGACTGCGGGACTGGCCATTGCCCTGAAGGATCCCCTGACCAATATGGCGGGATGGATTTTTATTACCACCCGGCAGCCTTTTATGGTGGGGGACAGGGTGCAGATCGGAGACAACGTCGGCGATGTCATCGATATTCGCCTTTTTCAGTTCACCTTGATGGAAGTAGGCAACTGGGTGCACGCGGATCAGAGCACCGGGAGGATCATTCACATCCCGAACCTGACGGTGTTTTTGAAACCACAGGCCAACTACAGCAGGGGATTCCAGTATATCTGGAATGAAGTACCGGTGCTTCTGACCTTTGAAAGCAACTGGAAGGAGGCGAAAACCATACTTGAAAAAATTGTGCACGAACATGCCGAACACCTTAGCAAACCAGCCGAGAAGCGCATTAAGGAAGCCACCAAGAAGTACCTGATTACCTATACCCATCTTACTCCCATTGTATATACTTCCGTTGAGGAAAGCGGTGTCCTTCTGAGCATGCGGTACCTTTGTGATCCCAGGAAACGAAGGGCCAGTCAGCATGCCATCTGGGAAAGTGTCCTGGAAGAATTTGACAGGCATGCAGACATTGAATTTGCCTATCCCACCACCCGCTTTTATGACCACGCCCAGGAGAAGGTTACCGGAAAATAAAACATTCCTTACCGGCCGCCTTCTTCCAGGCTTATCCGAGGCGCCTGTCCCGGGATAAATTACTCGTAACGAAGCGAGTCTGCAGGGTTGGTATTGGCCGCTTTCAGGGTCTGGAACAGAACGGTGATCCAGGCAATCAAAAGGGCCAGCAGGGTTGCAGCGACAAAGATCCAGATATTCAGGTCCATGCGGTAAGCAAATTCCCGGAGCCAGTTTTTCGCCCATAACCAGGCCAGCACCCAGGCAAAGACACTTGCCATAAGGATCAGCCAGGTGAATTCCTTTACAAGAAGTATGGAAACTCCGGCCATGCTGGCACCCATGGCCTTCCGGATCCCGATCTCCCGGGTGCGCTGTTCGGCAATGAAAGCGGCCAGCCCGAACAATCCCAGGACGGCAATAAAAATGGCCAGTGCGGCAAAATACCGGAAGATCTTGCCCAGCTTCTGGTCCGTCCTGTACATGCGGTCAAAATTTTCGTCCATGAAAGAGTATTCGAAGGGGAACTGGGGACTGACAGCCTTCCATTCCCTCTCAATGGCGGCAATGGCCTCACTTACATTATCCGGGCGTATCCTGATGTTAATGTAACCGACCCAGTCGTCATTCCAGACCAGCATCAGGGGTTCGATCTCCTCCCTCAGTGATTTGAAATGAAAATCTTTCACGATGCCCAGGATCTCGATCTTTTCAGAGGGTATGGCGGTAATGTACCAGGAAGGATGATCGAAATACTTTCCCACCAGGCTGTCCATGTCCAGTTCCCTGGCCAGGGTTTCATTGATCAGGCAGTTGCTGGCTTTGTCCGAGGTTAGGTCCCAGGAATAGTCACGCCCTTCCTTTAGTTCCATTCCCATCAGGCCAAGGTAGTCCGGGTCTATCTGGTAGACACAGGGGGCAACGTCCACACCCTCCAGTGTGAAGGATTCGTAATTGTCACTGCTGCCCGGGACCGTATAGGAATAAGCTACTTTTTCGATCTGGGGGTGTTTCAACAGGTTCTCCCGGAATATTTCTGCTTTCTGCCGCACTTCGTTGTTCAAACTCACCGTGACCACGAATTCCTTGTGAAAACCAAGGTCTTTGTTCCGCAGGTATTGAAGCTGGTGATAAACCACGATGGTGCCGATGATCAGGATAACCGAAATGGTAAACTGAAAAACGATCAGGATCTTCCGCAGCGTCCCGGCCGCCCTTCCCCGGGTCTTTTCACCCTTCAGGACACTTACCGGTTTGAAAGCAGTGAGATAGAAAGCAGGGTAAAGTCCCGCAAGTACCCCGAGCAAAATAATGCCGGCCAGGATGATCAGGAGGTTGACCGGATTCTCAAGGTAGGCGATCCGAAGATCATCGCCCACGATGTTTTCAAATACAGGGAAGACCAGTTCCACCAGCAGCAATCCCAGCAGGGCGGCACACAGGGTAACCAGCAGGGATTCGGACAGGAACTGGGCAATCAGGGTTCCCCTTCCGGACCCGGCCACCTTTTTAATCCCCACCTCCATGGCCCGGCCGGCAGCCCTGGCCGTTGAAATATTGATAAAATTGATGCAGGCGATCAGGATAATGAATACGGCAATGATGATGAAGATATAAACAAACTGCAGGTTGCCATGACGGGTTCCCACATCCCTCACCCCTCGTGCGAAATAAACATCCTTAACGGGCCTCACGAGGGCCGTCCATTCTCCATCACCCTGTCCATCATCACCATAGAGCTCCACGAATTTATTATGAAAAAAGGTACTGATCTTCCGGTTAACGGTATCCGGGTCTGCCATATCCTCGATCTCCACGTAGGTAAGGTATTGATAGGTCTTGTAGGTATACAGACGCTCATCACCATAAAGCATTCCCAGGGTCACAAAGGAAATCATCATGTCAAAATCCATATGGAAATTGTGGGGGTCCTTGACCACCCCGGTAACCAGCAGATCCCTGCCGGTGGATGTTTTCAGGACCTTGCCCAGGGGATGCTCATCCTTGAATATTTTTCCTGCCAGGCTTTCGGTAAGCACCACTGTTGCCGGATCACGAAGCGCCGTGGCCGGATCACCGGCCATCATCTCCAGGTCAAAAAAATCAAAGATATTGCTGTCGGCCCACATGACGGTGGGGACGTTGTACCGGCTTTCCAGGTAATCCAGGAACCAGTCACCGGAAAACCGGATCCTGGCAAAAGCCTTTACCTCGGGCAAGGCCTGCACCAGGTCAACTCCCATGGCCGACGTGGTCCACGCACCCTGTGAATTTGTCCGATGGAATTCTATCCTGCCGACCGTTTCCGGCTTGCTGAGAAAATTGTCATAGCTCAGCTCGTTGCTTACATAATGCATGATCAGGACAAAGACACAGATGCCGATGGCGAGTCCCAGGATATTGATAAGTGTCAGGCCTTTGTTTCGAACAAGGTACCTGAAAGCGGTTCGCAAAAAATGTTTAAGCATGATTGCCGGATTTGATCTGAGAATATAATGTTTTCTTTCAAGAGCGTCTCAATTCAAATGCCACAATTAGTAAAATACTGAAATACTGCGGGATACCTTATGCAGAATTAAATGCCAGATACAAAATGTGTGCGATTTCGACACAATTTATGTGTGATTTCGTTACAGTTTTCCTAACTTCGGCCTTATGCAGGAACTCGTCAATGCCAAGATCCTCATCGTCGATGACGATTACGATGTACTGAAATCAGCCATGGTTCTGCTGAAGCATTTTTACTCCGATGTGCAGATTGAGCAGGTACCGGAAAATGTCATTCAGAGGATAGAGAAGGAAGCGTTTGACCTGGTCCTGCTTGACATGAATTTTCATAAGGGCAGGCGTGACGGTGAGGAAGGATTTTACTGGCTGGATAAGATCCTTGCCTCGGATAAAGATGCCGTTGTTGTCATGATCACCGCATACGGGGACATTGACCTGGCCGTGCGTGGCATACGGGCAGGTGCGGTGGATTTTGTGCTCAAACCCTGGAAAAACCAGAAATTACTGGCTACCATAAATGCGGCCCTTGAGCTTACCCGGGCCAGGAGGGAAGTAAGAAAACTCCGGATTACGCAGCAGGGACTGATCGATGATTCTTCCAGGTTCAATGAGATAATCGGAAAATCCCCGTCTATTATGGAATGTCTGGGGGTGGCAGATAAGGTAGCCCGGACCGATGCCAACGTGCTGATCACAGGAGAGAACGGGACCGGCAAGGAGCTCATAGCAAAAAACATTCACCGGCTGTCGGACCGAAGGGACCGGCCCTTTATCAGCGTGGACCTGGGATCCATAGCGGAAAATCTTTTTGAGAGTGAATTATTCGGGCATGTAAAGGGAGCATTTACGGATGCCCGGGAAGACAAAGCCGGGCGGTTTGAGTTGGCCGACGGAGGGAGTATTTTCCTGGATGAGATCGGGAACCTGAACCTGGCCCTGCAATCCAAGCTGCTGAACGTATTGCAGAGCAAAACCATCTTCAGGGTGGGCTCGGCTGTGGAAATGCCGGTTGATTTCAGGCTGATCTGTGCAACGAACAAATCACCCCAGGAATTGACAGAGAAGAAGGAATTCCGGGAGGATCTTCTGTATCGCATCAACACGGTCGAGATCCATGTGCCGGCATTGAGAGACAGGACGGAGGACATTGAGCTGCTGTTTAAGCATTACCTGCGCATTTATATGAAAAAATATAATAAACCGGGACTCAGGGTTAGTCCGAAAACCTATGAAAGGCTTAAAAACTATGACTGGCCTGGCAACGTGCGGGAACTGCAGCATTCGGTTGAACGTTCGGTTATACTGAATGAAGGGAAAACATTGTCGTATACGGATATAATTCCGGACAGGGCTCCGGAAAGATCCATGCAGAAAAAGGAGGTCACGGGACTGGACGAAATGGAAATGCAGCATCTTGTCAGGATCATTGGCAAGAACAGGGGCAACATTACCCGGGCAGCAAAAGATCTTGGCATCTCACGAACGGCACTGCATCGGCGAATACGAAAATATGGCTTATAAAAATTATAATCTCTGGCTGGTCATCCGGATCATCCTGCTGCTCGGAAATGTCTTTCTGACCGGTAGCACCTACCTCCTGATCGGGCAGAGAGACCTTTTGTTCCTGCCCGCCGTTCTGACCCTTGTTCTCATGGTCCAGGTTGTTGACATTATCCTTTACCTGAACAGGCTCAGCAAGGAAATCACCAGGTTTGTCAGCAATCTCAGCCAGCAGGATCTTTCTGAAAAGTTTGAAGAAAAATCGCTTGGTCCGCCTTTCCGGGAACTTTACCATTCGCTGAATAAGGTAGTTTCCGAACTGGAGGGCATTAAGCTTGAAAAGGAGGCACAGTATAACTATCTGCAGGTCATTCTCGGGAATGTTCCCACAGGCATTATTTCGGTCAGGGACAACGATGAGATCGTGCTTTTGAATGATTCTGCGAGGGAATTGCTAAAACTTTCGGAGCATTCTTCATGGGCCGATGTTGAACTCGGGCATCCCGGCCTGGCTTCGGAAATTAATAAGATCAGGGGACGCGGGAAGCGGCTTGTGGAGGTTAAGGTCAACGGGGCCCTGCGCCACCTGTCGGTGAATGTGAGTTCGGTACGGGTACTTGGATCCCGGTACCGGATCATAAGCCTGCAGGACATCCGGACCGAAATCGAACAAAAAGAGATCGAAGCCTGGCATAAACTGATCCAGATCCTGCGCCATGAAATCCGGAATTCGGTCACTCCTATCGCTTCCATGTCGGAGACCATCCTTATGCTGGTCGAGGATCAACTGGGCAATACCAGGAAACCGGCGGAACTGGGAGAGCAGGACCTTGCAGACCTGCACTCAAGCATCCGGACCGTGCATGAACGCAGTGAACGTCTGTACCAGTTTGTTGAGAAATACAGGCAGTTGACCAAAGTTCCTCCACCGGAGAATGAAATGGTGCCCGTACAGGATCTTTTCAGGGGGATGCTCGTTCTTTTCCGCAAGGAATCAGAGCCCCGGCACATTCAATTGCTTTCAGACCGGACGGATGACAGGCTTGCTATCGATGCCGATCCATCCCTGGTCGAACAGGTTTTGATCAATCTGGTAAAAAACAGCATGCATGCTCTTGAGGGAGTGGAAGACGGAATAATAAAGCTGTCTGCAAAAGAAACAAACCAGCATGTCATCCTTTGCGTGGAGGATAACGGACCGGGCATAGATCCTGACGCCCTGCAGGATATTTTCCTGCCCTTTTATACAACCCGGGAAGAAGGGATGGGGATAGGCCTGAGCCTTTCCCGGCAGATCATGAACCTGCACGGGGGGATCCTGACCGTTGACAGCCAGCCCGGGGAAAAGACCGTGTTCAGCCTGGTTTTCAATAAATAATCCCGGCCGGCTGGATTATACTGCCGGGTGCATTATACTGTTGAGTGAATTATGCTGCCCGGGTCGCCCCCGCCCTGAGGGGGGTCGTTCTCCGCTTCGATAATTACCACGTCAATTTCCGGGGTCCAGCTGAACCGGGTGAATTCATAGGTGTCGAAGTTCCGGGTCAATACCCTGCCTTCCTCGAACCGGATGTCTTCAGACAGGGCATAACCCATTCCCATGACAATACTGCCTTCCGACTGTATGGTGGCTCCCTGTGGATTGATCGTCAGTCCCATATCCTGGGCACAGGTAACCCGTTTGACCTGTACCCTGCCGCTGTTCCTGTCCACTTTAGCCTCTGCCATGAGCGCAACCCAGGTGCCGGCATGAAAGGAAATGGCCAGTAAGGCCAGTACCTGGCTCAGGACTCCGGTACAAACGGTGGATCGTGATTCCTGGAAAATACGAATTCAGCCCTACATTCATAAATGCACCTGTTTTCCCGATCAGAAAGCCCTGGAACCACGCAACCTGCACCTGCCGGGATGCATCTAATCATTGACAAACAATCGACAATTCCGTAACTTGCATTAAATATCCTGAAGGCCATGAAGAAACGATGTGCTTTTCTCTCCGGTCTTACCGTCCTCATCGCAGGCCAGGTTCTGCTCATGGGGCAGAGCAGCTTTGACCCGGAAGCATACAAAGCCTATATTGAAGCAAACAAAACCCTTAGCGCCGGCCAGTTGCTGGACAGATACCCTGCCCAAACTACGTATTATTCATCGCGTACCAACCCGGCTGAACTGAACAAGATCCCCTGGTTTGACAGCATCAACCGGGTGTACGGCCTGACCGGGTATGAAAAGGAACTGTTGAGCCAGAACTTTTTCATGGTCAGCGAACGGCTCAGTTCCACTACCTGGCTGGATGCCCTGGTTCAGGTATACAACAACGATCTTCCGCTTTTCATCAGTTCGGATTTTGTACTATTCACCCTCCATAATTCGTACGACAATATCCTGCTGACCCTGGAACGACAGCTCCTGGAACCCAACCTGATGGAACTGCTCGATGCCATGTATGCGGCGTACCCGGCGATTTATGCGAAATACTCGGGCGACGAACGCCTGGCGGACGCACTGGGGGATGTGGACCTGTATGTATCGGTTGCCCGTTCCCTGTTGTATGACACGAATTATTATCCGCAGTTCCACGCACCGGAGAAATACAATGAGATCATGCAGTTCATCGAGCTGGAGGAGCAGCAGTATACACCCCTTTTCACCTATGAGACAAGGAACCGGGAAATCGACTTCAGCCAGTTCACGCCCAGGGGCCATTATACAAGGGAGTTCTGGGTCTCAGGGGAAACACGCACCCTTGAAAACTATTTCCGGGCCATGATGTGGCTGGGACGGATCGATTTCCTGCTGACTGCGCCTCCTTCCAATCCATGGGAGAAGGACTGGACCGATGAGGAGCTCAGGCGCATGCAGCTTGGGGCCCTTTTACTGAACGATCTGGTCTATGCCAGCGGGAAGATGGAAAACCTGGAGCTCCATGAAAAGATCATCATCTACATGGTTGGCCCGGACGATAACCTGACCCCGGAGGAACTGCATGGATTGTCGGAACGGCTTCTTGATTCGCCGGCTGATCTTTGCAATGAGATTATTTTCTCCGGTTTCAGGGACAGCCTGAATGCCTCGGATGATTACGGGCAAAAAATCATGTCGAATTTTTTCTACGTGGACCCCTATACGCAGGAGCCCGGTCAGCTGCCGGTTTCGTTTAAGGTGCTGGGACAAAAATTCCTGATCGACTCCTACATCTTTCACGAGGTGGTCTTCGACCGGATCGTGGTGGACAGCTTTAAGGTGCCGCGGTTGATGCCGGACCCGCTCGATGTCGTGGCGGTCCTCGGCAACGAAGACGCCATGGCCCTGCTGGAAGGCGAGCTGGTAGCATGGCAGTATGCCTACAAGGTGGATGCCCTGAAATACATGGTCGATGCCTACGATGAGGAATTCTGGCAGCAGTCCCTTTATAACACCTGGCTGGGTGCGATCCGGGAATTGAATCCGCCGGCATCCTCCGACCGGCTTCCCTATTTTATGCAGACCGCTGCATGGCACCATGAAAAACTGAATACTCAGCTCTGTTCCTGGGCGGAACTCAGGCACGACAACATCCTGTACGGGAAGCAATCCTATACCGGCGGAACCGCCTGCTCCTATCCCTATACCTACGTGGAACCCTACCCGGATCTTTACCGGCGGCTGGGGATGTTTGCGGATGAAGCCGCTGAATTTTTTACGGCGATTTCGGAGGAAATTGTCATTACAGGCGGGGCTTCCATCGTGAGCTACTACCGGAGATATGCGGAGATCATGGGTATATTCGAAGAAATTTCCGATAAAGAACTGGCAGGGACACCGATCTCGGACGATGAAGTGAAATTCCTGAAAACCATGATCAATTCTTTCATGGCGTCCGGGCCTTCCGTTACGGGTTGGATGACGGAACTGTTTTTCGATCCCGACCGGGGATTCAACATGGATTTCGTGGTGGCCGATGTGCATACCCAGCCCACCGAGTATATGGGACCCGTTGTCGGAAAAGTATTGCACGTGGGGAACGGGATGATCAACCGGGGCGTGTTCCTGGCTCCCAATCCCACCAACCCGCAACAGCTGATGGCTTTTACGGGACCTGTATCCTCCTTTCACTATACGATCACCCGGGATTTCAAGCGGCTAACGGACGAGGAATGGATGAACACGTTTATTTACGGCAACACTCTTCCGCCGCGACCGGACTGGACCGAGAGCTACCTGGCCGGATCCGCAGGAGAAGCCCTGCCCGAAGGCCGGAAACTGAAGGGCGAGGTTTACACCGGCACCTATGCGGATCCCGGGAGCATTATGAATCCCGTGGACTACCTGCTGGCCTTTCCGAACCCGGCCCGGGACGAAATGCACCTCCGCTTCGTGCTGAACAGGAAATGTCATGTACGGGCAGATGCCTACGATGCCGGCGGGAGGTTGCTTAAAAATATCTACAGCGGCAGCCTGATGCCGGCTGAACATGACCTTTCTGTAAGCCTGTCCGGGTGGAACGAAGGACTTTATATTATTCGATTCTCGGCCGGCGAAAACACCCTGTTCCGGAAAATATTCGTATTTTGATCATTATATGGTTAAATTCCCCGATGCTCTGCATCGGAAACTTGGGTCCAGGGTTCTACCCTGGGGTTTAATACCTTTTAATTTAAACTACACCTGGGTTAAGCAATAGCCAGAACAGGCAAACAAAGATCCGACCGTGATGCTCTGGTAAGATCAGCTGTGTGAAACATTCCGGTTCCTGCGTGGTTTAAAAGTAACTTGATCCGTCCCAGCAGTGGGTGCAGAGCCGCTCTTTGGGGAGCCCGATGGCCTGGACCAGGTCACTGAGGTCCTGGTACATGAGTGAATCGATGCCCAGGTTCCTGGCGATCTGCTCCACCATTGACCGGTAGCGCTCCGTTGTGGGATTTGCGTATTCGGCCAGGTGGTTTTCCTCGCCTTCGAGTTGCTTGATCGCCTTGCGGCTGGCAAGTTCGAGGGTGGACCTGGACTGGGAAAAGTTCAGGAAGTCGCAGGAGAAGGTGAGCGGGGGACAGGCGATCCGCATATGTACTTCCTTCGCGCCTGCTTTCCGCAGGTCGATGGTATTGTCCTTCAGCTGGGTGCCTCGTACGATCGAATCGTCGCAGAAGACCATCCGCTGTCCCTCAATAATCGCCTTGTTCGGGATGAGTTTCATTTTTGCCACCAGGTCCCTCGTCTCCTGGTTCTGGGGCATGAAGCTCCTGGGCCATGTCGGGGTGTATTTGGTGTAGGGACGCTTATAGGGTATTCCGCGCTCGTTCCCGTACCCATATGCATGACCTACCCCGGAATCCGGAATGCCGGATACAAAATCAACCTCCACGCTGTCCCGGCGGGCAAGCGCCGCGCCGCAGCGATACCTGCACTCGTCAACATTGATCCCCTCATAATAGGAGGTGGGATACCCGTAATACACCCATAAAAAAGAACAAACCTGCATCTTCTTTTCCTCGGGCTTCAGGACCTTGTATCCTTCGGCGGTGATCTCGACAATCTCCCCGGGTCCCAGGTAATACTCCACCTCGTACCCCATGTTTGGGAAGGAGGAAGTCTCGGAGGCAGCGGCAAAAGCACCGTCTTTTTTGCCCAGGATGACCGTCGTCCTGCCCAGCTTGTCGCGGGCTGCTATAATCCCCTCCGGGGTCAGGATCAGGAGGGAACAGGACCCCCTGACTTTCTGAAAGACATTCCGGATGCCCGAGACAAAATCCTCTTCTTCGCAAATCAGGTTGGCAACCACTTCCGTGGGATTCACATTCCCTTCGAAATTCTCGGTAAAATGCTTTTTCTGCTCCAGGAAATACTTTTCCAGTTCAACGATGTTGACGATTCGGCTGACCGAGGCGATGGCAAAACGTCCCATATGGGAATTGAACATGATCGGCTGGGGGTCCGTGTCCGAGATGACCCCCATGCCCATCCTTCCCCGGAAAAGGGAGAGTTCCGATTCAAATTTCGAACGAAAGTAGGCACTTTCAATATTGTGAATGCTGCGCCTGAATCCTTCACGGGTGCTGTAAAATACCATGCCGGCGCGTTTGGTGCCCAGGTGGGAGCAGTAGTCTGTGCCAAAGAAGACATCGGAAACACACCTGTTTCGCGAGACTACACCGAAGAATCCGCTCATTTGGAAAGAAGTATAAGGTTAGACCAGGAATACACTCCTAAAGTAAATAATAAAATTCCTTCGAGGGGAAGGTAATACGTATTTAGAGATATTCTATATACGGGGCAACATCGAAATGAATGGGTTCATTTTCCCCGGGCAGGGAAGCATCCGCACTCCGCTTCATCAATGTGGCAGCCTGATCACTGAAGCGGTCAACACTCACTTTTTCAGCCTTGTCGGGTCTTCATCGGGTTCCTGGTCTTTCGAACGGAATGCAGAAGGTATAAAGCTGAAATTCACCCCGTATTTCCGGGCAAGCAATTCAAGTCCCACAAGCGAGATCACCCCTCCTGGAAGAATCACCGCCGTTACGAAAACGGAATACCGCCCCACATCCTTCAGCTGTTCCACGGCGGCTTTTACCTCTTCCTTTGTGGGAGGATCCGTTCGCTCGTTCAGTTTCAGTTTGTGTTCGAGAAGACGGAAAAAAGAACCGGCCATTTCGCGGGTTTCCTCCGCCTCCTTGTTGAAACCCTTCATGGTCCTGTCAATGAAATGCCTGGCCTTTTGTGCATAGCGGTTGGCAAAGATCCGGCTTTCTTCATTTACTCCTTGCCGCAACAGATCCTCAATCTCCCTGATCCATTTATTCATATCGCAATGCGTTTGCAGGATTGGTCCTGGCCGTCCGAAGGGTCTGGAAAAGGATCGTTCCCAGACAGATCAGCAAGACCAAAATTACTGAAATTATATAAATCCAGCCGCTGATCCCGGTTTTGAAGGCAAAGTTCTCAAGCCAGCGTTTTGCGAAATACCACGATGCCGGCAGTGCAAACAGGGAAGCTATAAGGATGAGAACGGGGTATTCTATGAGCAGCATCCATAACAGGGTTGGGGTATCGGCTCCTACCGCCTTTCGTATTCCAATTTCCCTGGTCCGCCGGGAGGAGCTGTAGAGAACCAGCCCGAAAAGCCCCATAACTGAAATAAGGATGGCCAGAATGGTGAAATAGATGAAGAGGCTGCCCATCCGCTGATCCTCCTTGTAGAGATCCCCGTAAAAATCTTCCTGGAAAAAATAGTCAAAGGGATATTCCGGGTAGAGGCGCTCCCATTTCTCAGCGATGGCCGCCAGGGCTGTCTTTTTATCCCGGACACGGATCCCCAGGTAACGGGTTCCGGGAACGTTATTAAATATGAGCAGGGATTCAACCTGGCTGTGGATGGAGGTGTAATTGAAATCATCCACCAGGCCGATCACCGTGTATTCATGTTCCGTTCCCCTGTCAGGCATCCTTATCTTTTTGCCGATCGGGTCTTCCCACCCGGCCTGTTTCATCATGGCCGTATTAATGATCACGGCGCTGGAATCCGCCCTGCTTCCCTGGCGAAAAGATCTTCCCATGATAAGGTTCGTTTCCATCACATCCGGGTAATTGGGGTCTACCGAAACATGGTGCAGCATCCAGAGATCCTGCTTGTCAAATCCCTCAACAAAGAATCCCCTTCTCTGTTGGAAATTGCCAAGGAAACTGGAAAATGCCGTTACTGCCCGGACGCCCGGGAGGGACATCATCTCGTTTTTCAAAACTTCATACTGGCTGTACATTCTCGGACTTCGCATGGGAATGACCAGCAGCTCATCCTTGTTGATGCCGATGTCCGTTTGGCTGACCAGCCGGAGCTGTTTGTAGATCAAAAGGGTATTGAAAACAAGGAACAGGGTGATTCCCAGTTGAAGGGTCACCAGGAAATTTCGCAGAACCTTGCTTGCAGGTTTTTTCAGGACCGAACCTTTCACCAGCCAGAGCGGCTTGCTCCGGGAAAGATAAAACGCCGGATAGAGCCCGGAAAGGATCCCGATAAGAATTCCAAGCAAAAGGAGCAATCCGGCAAATTCCACGCTGGAAAAGGGGAGTGCAGCCGGGTTGATCCCGCTGAAATTGTAAAACCTTGAACTCAGGATTGCAGCAATGATCCCGGCCAGCAATACACTGCAAAGGGCGAAAAACACCGACTCAAACATGAATTGCCGGAACAGGTTGTCCCTCCCGGCACCGTTGGCCATCCGCAGGCCGATTTCCCGGATTCGACCGGAAGCCCTGGCGG
>CAZVLG010000407.1:0-22341 GCA_964627835.1 uncultured Bacteroides sp. | reverse complement strand
CATCTGTATGTTGAAAATATCCAGGGACAGATCCGTGTCCTCCATGTTCCCAGTACCAGGCTGTATTTCATCCGCTACATGGGAGAAAGCGAAATGACCATGAACAGCCAGCTGGTGCAGGAAGACAAAGTATATGCCCTGACCAGCGGCTCCTCCATAAAGAGCCAGCAGATCAAGCCTATCTATTATGGTGATATCGTAAGCCGTTTCCAGCTGGATAAGATCGGTGACCGGATCACCTTCGAGGTAAAAGACCTGGAATACAAGTTCAAGAGTGGAAAAACCGGGCTGCATAAATTGAGTTTTACCGAGGAATCCGGGCGGCTGATTGGCATTATGGGGGCAAGCGGGGCCGGGAAATCCACCCTGCTGAATGTCCTCAACGGATCTGCAGCTCCCACTTCCGGTCAGGTACTGATCAATGGGGTGGATATCTTCAGGGGAAAAGAAAAAATTGAAGGGATTATCGGGCATGTTTCCCAGGATGACCTGCTGATAGAGGAGTTGTCGGTCTACCAGAACCTGTATTACAATGCCAAACTCTGTTTTGATAATTATAACGAGGAACAGATCATTGAAGCAGTTAACAAGACCCTTGAGGACCTGGGCTTATACGAGATCCGAAACATCCAGGTTGGCAGCCCTCTTAACAAAAAGATCAGCGGCGGACAGCGGAAACGGCTGAACATAGCCCTGGAACTGATCCGGGAACCTTCCGTGCTTTTCCTCGACGAGCCTACTTCGGGATTATCCTCCCGCGACTCTGAGAATATCATGGACCTTTTAAAGGAACTTGCCCTGAAAGGCGCACTGGTTTTCGTAGTTATCCACCAGCCCTCCTCCGACATTTTCAAAATGTTCGATAATATGATCATCCTGGATACCGGCGGATGGCTGATTTACGACGGAGATCCGATCGAGTCCATCATCTATTTCAAGGAAAAGATCCATCATGCCAACTGGAACGAGAGCGAATGCCATGTCTGCGGAAATGTCAATCCTGAACAGATCTTTAACATCGTTGAATCAAACGTTCTGGATGAATACGGCAAGACCACCAAAATAAGGAAGATCGCCCCCACCGAATGGCACGGGCATTATATTAAGTCCGGGGCGGGAAATGCCAGGCAAGTCGAGAAGCATAAGACGATCCCGAAGATCTTCTTCAAAGTTCCCAATAAGCTGAAGCAGTTCCTGATTTTCGTTAAACGGGATATACTGTCAAAACTGGCCAATACCCAGTACCTGATGATCAATTTCCTGGAAGCTCCGATCCTTGCCCTGGGACTGGCCTACATCATCAAGTACTATAATGTGAACGTTACTAATGTCCACGGGTACACCCTGGAAGGGAATTCCAACCTGCCGGTCTACATCTTCATGTCGGTCATTGTGGCCATCTTCATGGGATTGACCGTAAGTGCAGAAGAGATAATCAAGGACCGGAAGATCAAGAAAAGGGAGGCCTTCCTGAACCTGAACTGGTCCTCCTACCTGATGTCGAAAGTAGCGGTATTGATGGCCATTTCTGCCATACAGGCCTTCACCTTCGTGATCATCGGAAACTCGATCATGGAGATCAAGGGCATGTACTGGCAATACTGGCTGGTTCTTTTCTCGGCCTGGGTGTCCTCCAACCTTATGGGACTGGTGATTTCCGACAGTTTCAAGACCGTTGTTACCATATATATACTCATCCCCTTCCTGGTGATCCCGCAGATACTCCTGAGCGGGATCATCGTGAAATACGAGAACATCAACCCGAAGATTGCTTCCCCCACCAGCATTCCCTGGTACGGAGAGATCATTTCGGCACGCTGGGCCTATGAAGCCCTCGCCACATACGAGTTCATAAACAATGATTTCCAGTCTCAGTTTTACATGTACGATAAGGCCATGAGTGATGCAGCCTACAGGAGGGATTACTGGTGCAACGACCTTACCAACAAGGTGAATTACATCGAACGCCACCGGAACGACGAAGAAAATACCGAAACGATCCGGACGAACTTCAGGGTCCTGCAAAATGAGATCCGCGAAGAGCTCAAGCACAACAACATGATCACTTTTGATCGCCTGGATGAACTGATCCCTGAAAATTATACCCTGGAAACACTGGATGCCACCCTGGAATATATTGATAAGATCAAACGGTACAATATCAAACTCTACAACAAGGCGAACTCAGAAAAGGACAAGCTGACCAATGAGCTTCAGAAGGACGATGAATCCACCGCACTGTATTTCAAAAGAAAACACGAGCACAATAACGAAACCCTTGAGGATTTTGTCAAGAACCGGAGTTCGAGCCGTATCGAATCAATCATGCAGTACAAGGACCGCCTGTACCAGAAGAGTAACCCGATCTACCTGGATCCAACCCAGAAATTCATCAAGGCCCAGTTCTATGCCCCCCGCAAGCAGGCTTTCGGCAAACACTACAGCACCTTCGCCGTCAATGTGGCGGTGATCTGGATCATGACCATCGCTCTTTACATTGTATTGTATTTCAGGCTCTTGAAAAAGTTACTTGACTTCTTCGAGGAAGTCAGCAACCGGTTCAGCCGGGGGGAATAAGCAAATAAAAAGGGCCAGCTCAAAGAGATGCCCCTTTTCATATAATTGATATTTTTGCTGCAGACTTATTCTACGATCTCAATCATCTTGAAGGGTACCCGGATAATGGATTCATAATCCTCTCCGGCTTCAAGCATGTCTTCGTCATCCTCCTCATAGTACCAGTTGATGACCACTTCGTTTTTAGCCTTATGGATGGCTTCCAGTTTTTTAAACACATCAAGTATACATTTGGATGAACTGGTATTGAAATACTCCAGTTGAACGTTTACCGTGGTCTTCTCCATCGGACCTTTTGCGTATTCCTCTAGCCAGTCAACCAGGGGTTTATAAAATTCAATTGAGTTTTCAGGTATCGACCGACCTTTAATTTCAATATTACCAGATGAAGCATCAAATTTTACACTGGGTGTTTTCGGTGTTCCTTCGATTGAAATTGGTTCCATACGCTCTATTATTAGGTTTTTGACTTAATTTTCTTCTGTTATAAATACGTCCAGGTTAAAGAAATAATAGTCATCCTGGTAATGCTGGAAGGTATATTCAAGCTTGTTGCCTGTCTTCCTGGCTATATCCACAAGTCCCAGACCACCACCGCCTTTGGCAGATAGTTTCTGGTGATTCAGGATGAACTTATACATATCTTTTAATTCCTCCTTGGACAGGGAGTTTATTTTGTCGATTTTATCTTTGAGGAACTTGATCTTCTCTGAGGTAATGAAATTGCCGGTTGAAATCTTATATGCCTCATTCTCACGGGATACAACCAGAATACCGAACTTTGATTCAAAGTCGTTTTTCAGACTTTCCGGAAGTTCCTCAACATGATGATAGAGATTCTGAAGGCTTTCAACAAGCACATTGTATACTTTTTTCCTGACCTTGGCTTGCTCATCCACACTTTCCATCTTCTCCTCTATCTCTTCAAGAATATTATTAATAAGGTCAGTAGTCACGCTTCCCTTAAATGCAACCAGAACATCTCCACCATTCAACTTAGAGTAATACTCGTGAACATCAAAGCTCATCTGCGGGATTCCTTAATTGTTCTCTACTATAAAGTTATTAAAAATAATATTCGCTCAGCAAATATATAAAAAATTCCTACTTCTCAAAAAATTAGGTCATCAGCCGGCTACAAAGATATCATAACGGATAAATGACCAATCATAATCCTATACGGCGTTAAGTTAAGTAAAATTTCCCTTTTTAGCCCTTCGTCTTATTAACAATTTTCCGGCTTCCCTCATATAAGTCATAACTCAGGTATCTACATTGGATCGGGCCATTGTAGAGAGTTTGCTTCGTTCCGGGCCTCAATCCCAAGTGCTTGAGGGCACCCGGATTGCCGCTGAGAACCCATGCCTGGAAACCGGTAAATCTTTGCTTCAGGGTATCGCCAATATTTCTGTACAGCTCATTCAGGTCAGTTTCTTCCATTCGTTCTCCATAGGGAGGATTTATGATCAGGATACCGTCCTCCAGACCAGTTTCCCATGATTCAAAGCTTGTGTTTAGCAATTTCACCTTCCCGAGCAAACCGGAACCTGCAAGGTTCTGCTGTGCGGCCCGAATGGCGGACGATTCAATGTCGCAACCCAGGATGAGGTATTCATCATATGTTTTAAGGTACCTTTCCCTGCGAATGGACTCAAAAAGGGCGGAGTCATAATCCTTCCATTTCTGGAAACCGAAGCCATTCCGGAAATAACCGCCCGGGAGTCCCCTGGCAATCATTCCGGCTTCGATGCATAAGGTTCCCGAGCCGCACATGGGATTCAGGAAGGCTTTCTCCGTATCCCAGCCGGATAGAAGGATCATCCCGGCAGCGAGGACTTCATTCAGTGGTGCCTTGTACGGCTGGGTCCGGTAGCCCCTCTTATGAAGCGACTCACCTGAACTGTCAAGCGATACACTGCAATGGGTGTCGTTAAGGTGAATATTTACCCGTACATCCGGATCCTTCAGATCAACCGAAGGGCGCCGGCCGGTGCGGTCCCTGAAGCGGTCTACGATCCCATCCTTTACCCGCTGGGATACATACCCGGAATGCTTGTAACGGCTGCTCAGCATAACGGTATCAACGGCAATCAGGTCACGTGTATCCATATGATTCTCCCACTCCATTTCCCTGATCCCCTTGTATATATCCTCCTCGTTGCGAGCAGGAAAGGCTCGTAAGGGCTTGAGTATCCTGAGTGCCGTCCTCAAATGATAATTTGCACGGTACATCATCCCCCTGTCCCCCTCAAACGAAACAGCACGGTTATGTATTTGCACGGATCCTGCTCCCATGGATTCCAGTTCCCCGGAAAGCACGTTTTCGAGTCCAAAAAGGGTGGTGGCAAGCAGTTCTTTCATATCAATCCTTGCTTAGGTATGGAAAATGACGTATAACCGCCTCCCTTGCATTTTCCAGGCGTTCCTTCCCGAAGCCCCTGATCAGCTCGCAGGGGATGCCGAGCGATTCGATCTCCTGCCTGTAGCGATTATATAAAAATTCACGTCTTTGACCGGGATTCTCCCTGACCGGATCCTCGACCCATTCCAGGTCATGATAGCAAAGAAGGTACAGGTTGATAGCGGCTTCCCTCAGCTGCTTATCTATCCATTCCGGCATCCTCCCGTAAACCTCCAGGAACCAGATTTTGGTTATGACAAGGTAGGTATCCAGAATGATCATTCGCCCCCCCCTTTTCTCAGCCTCCTGTAAATCCTTTACCTGTTGCCTGGCAATGTGCTCAACATCCTTATAGGTATAGTGCCGGTCAAGGTTTTCAACATAGCTCCGGGCATATTCCGGGATGAATGCCGCCTGGAAGATCGTGGAGAGATGCATCACCAGGTCGGTCTTACCGGTTGATTCCGGTCCGCTGACCACTATTTTAAGAGGAAGCTGCTTCATAAGATGTCAGGTCGCGTTTCCATTGGATATAACCCAGGACTGCGATCGTTGCATAAATTACATACAGCACCGTGGAGGGATACAGTCCCTTGTAAAAATACAGGCCTGCTGCCACCGTATCCACTACGATCCAGACAAGCCAGTGCTCCAGCATCTTACGCGCAAGCATCCAGGTCGCTGCAATGCTTGCCGCGGTTGTAAATCCATCGCCCCAGGGTACATCGGAATCAGTGAAATACTTCAGTATGGCTACGATTCCAAGAAACATGGCCGTCCCGAGGCCCACTAACAGCCATGCCTGGCGACCGGATATGCGGGTCACCGGAAGCTTGTATTGTCCACCATCACGTTTGCCCCCCCGGATCCAGTAGATCCAGCCATACACGCTTATTCCAAGGTAATAAACCTGGAGTCCCATATCAGCATAAAACTTGCTGCTGAAAAAGATCCAGATGAAAAGGGCCGAAGAAAGGATGCCAAAAGGCCAGAGCCAGATTATCTGGCGGACCGAAAAATAGAGATAAATCAAGCTTGTAACGACGCCCAGGACCTCAACATAATTTTCGATGAGCCAATGGTAAAACATTTATCATTTTTCCTGTAGCAGTGCCTGGTACAATGCCTGGTTAGCAAGCACTTCAATCGCCTTGATCACGCTGGGATTCTCCTCGTTGACAATTTCGTAGAATTCGCTTGTATTCCACAGATCACGGGCCATATAGGCCTTTACCATGAGCCGCATATGTTCCCTGGATACCTGGTAGTCCCCCTCCTCAAATGCAAGATCCTGATCCTCTGCATAGGCGGTCAGTTCATTTAGCAAGCGGTCGTTTACCTGAAATTCATCCCGGAAACTGTCGAAAGAGGGGTATTTACTTGTAAGTTCATTGCGGTGATCGTCCACATAGGATAGCAGGAAGAAATTCAGGATCCCGCGGTTAACCAGTTTATTGTAATAATCCGAAATGAAGCTGGTATCGAGGGGAACAAAATAATCGGGCATGATCCCGCCGCCCCCGTAAACAGGCCGTTTGCTCTGCAGTGTCCGGTATTTCTGGGAATCCGGAAAATGAACACTGTCCTCACTGCTTAATTCGCCATTATTGTAGCGGTTGATCAGGTCTCTTGAGTATTCCTCAAATCCGTTATCGTATGGTTTCTGGATCAGTCTCCCGGTAGGGGTATAATACCTGGCTATGGTCAGGCGGATCATGGAGCTGTCTATCAAAAGCATCGGATTCTGGACAAGCCCTTTGCCAAAGGACCTTCTGCCCACGATTACGGCACGGTCCCAATCCTGCAATGCACCCGCTACGATCTCGCTGGCAGAAGCGGAGCCCTGATCAATAATTACCACCAGACTGCCCTCCAGGAACGAACCCTTTGATGAGGCATAATAATCACGCTTTGGATGGGAGTTTCCCTCGGTATATACGATCAGTTTCCGGTCATCGAGGAACTGGTCTGCCAGTTTAATGGCAACATCCATATAACCTCCTCCGTTGCCAGACAGATCAAGAATAAGATCCTTCATGCCTTTTTTTTCCAGTTCCATGGCGGCGTTACGGAACTCATCCATCGTGGTGAAGGAAAAGCGGTTGAGCTTTATGTAACCGACCTTATCTCCAATCATGTATGAAGCATCCAGGCTATAGATGGGAATTTTATCACGTGTAATGGTGAACTCCAGCAAATCGGATACTTTTCGGCGATGGACCGAAACAGAAACCCTGGTACCTTTATTGCCCCGGAGTTTTGCAAAAACATCCGAATTCGTGATGCCGACCCCGGCAACATTCTCCCCCTCGACCAGGATGATCCTGTCGCCGGACCGGATCCCGACCTTCTCGGAGGGACCGCCGGGTACCGGATTAATGACAAATATGGTATCGTTAAGAATGTTGAAGCTGATCCCGATTCCCTCAAAGTTTCCCTGCAGGGGTTCGGACATGGCCTTGACTTCCTGGGCGGTAAGATATGTTGAATGCGGATCAAGTGTCAGCAGCATCTCTTTGATGGCGGTTTCAACCAGTTCGGATCGATCCACGCTGTCAACGTAGTATTTCCCTATCCAGTTAAGTGCCTGGCTGAATTTAAGCGACTCGTCACTGAATACCTGTGCCTTAAGGGTGAACGGGATCACAAGTGCCGGCAATAATGCCATAACCAGGATCCGGAAAGGATTTTTCATTTCTCTTCCTCCGAATATCAGATGAGGATTCAAATATATTAAAAAAAATCGCCCGATAAGCCCTGATGCCATGGTAAGGATGCCGGCTTTAACTGGTATTTAACCTCGTCTACTCCCATTCGATGGTGGCCGGCGGCTTGGAGCTGATATCGTAGACCACCCGGTTGATGCCCCGAACCTTGTTTATGATGTCGTTTGAAACCCGCGCCAGGAAATCGTAAGGCAGCTTTGCCCAGTCCGCAGTCATACCATCGGTTGAGGTGACAGCTCTCAGCACCACTGCCTTCTCATAGGTGCGTTCATCTCCCATAACTCCGACGGATTGAACAGGAAGGAGAATCACTCCTGCCTGCCATACCTTTTCATACAGCCCTGTTTCCATCAAACCACCGATAAATATATCATCGGCTTCCTGAAGCATCCTCACCTTCTCCTCGGTGATTTCACCAAGGATGCGTACCGCCAGTCCGGGTCCGGGGAAAGGATGGCGCTGCAATACAATGGGCTCGAGCCCAAGGGCTTTTCCCACTTTTCTGACCTCGTCCTTGAACAGGAGCTTCAGAGGCTCCACGATTTTCAGGTTCATTTTTTCCGGCAGGCCGCCAACATTATGGTGGGATTTTATCTTGGCTGACGGACCATTAACCGAAACAGATTCGATGACATCCGGGTAGATGGTGCCCTGAGCAAGCCACTGGACATCCTTGAGCTTGCCGGCTTCCGCCTCGAACACCTCGATAAAATTCCTGCCAATGCTTTTTCGTTTCATCTCCGGATCTGTTATGCCCACAAGATCATTCAGGAATTTTTCCCTCGCATCCACCCCGATCACATTTAAGCCCAGTTTCTTATAGGTTTGCAGTACTTTTTCAAATTCATTTTTTCGTAACAGACCATTATCGACGAATATACTGATAAGCCGTTTCCCCACTGCCCTGTGAAGGAGTATGGCTGCAACGGAGGAATCCACGCCCCCGGACAGGCCCAGCACGACATGATCCTGTCCCAGTTTACCTTGCAGATCCTTTACCGTCGAATCAACAAAGGAATCCGGGGTCCAGGAAAGGCTGCATCCGCAAACATCCACCAGGAAATTCTTCAGGATCTGTTTACCCTCGGTGGTGTGATATACTTCCGGGTGGAACTGGAGACCGTATGTGGATTCTCCGTTTACCTGAAAAGCACCCACCTTTATACCGCCTGTACTGCCAATGATCCGGTAATGTTCGGGGAGCTTCATGATGGTATCCCCATGTGACATCCAGACCTGGGAACCGGGCAATATCTGTTTCAGCAGAGGGGAGCCCTTATCCACATAGGATAGATTGGCCCTGCCGTATTCCCGCTGTGCAGAAGGCAAAACCTCTCCCCCGTTTGCCTGTGCCAGGTATTGTGCTCCATAGCAAATTCCAAGCAGGGGCAGGCTGCCCTGGATCTTATGCAGATCCGGGATCGGGGCATTTTCGTCCCGCACCGAGAATGGACTGCCGGACAGGATGACCCCCCTGACATGGGGTCCTAATTCCGGTATCCTGTTAAAGGGATGTATTTCACAATAGACATTCAACTCCCTTATTCTCCTTGCGATCAGCTGTGTGTACTGTGAGCCAAAATCGAGAATATAGATCGTTTCGTGCATTATGGATGTGCGGTTTGAAGGCCAAAGATAATCATTTAATCTACCATAAAGACATCCCCGTCGTTCACGGCAATCGTGTCCGGAAATATCTGTCTTGCTTCCGATTCAAACTCTGAAAGATCCTTATAACGTGACGAAAAATGGCCGATCAGGAGTCTGCCGGCGCCTGCCTTTGCGGCCAGTTCTGCAGCCTGTTTCGAGGTGGAATGGAAGGTCTCATGGGCAAGTTTTGCATCCTGGTCCAGGAAGGTAGTTTCGTGGTAGAGAATATCAACATTCTTGATCAGCGGAACCATGGCTTCATTCGGACGGGTATCAGAGCAGTAGGCATAGGACCGGGGATCAGGGGGAGGAAGGGTCAGGTCTTTATTGGGGATGACCGTTCCATCGTTTAACACGAGGTCCGCTCCCTTTTTTATCTGAACGATCTGCCTGATGGGTATGTTAAATTCTGTGATCTTTTCCTTAAGAATGTTCCTTTCCCTTGCTTTTTCCCGGAAAAGAAATCCGCAGGTCGGGATCCTGTGGATCAGTGGCAGGCTTCTGACCTCAATATTCTTGTCCTCATAGATCAGGGAGGTCCTGCGGCATTGGATCCGGTGGAAAACCAGGTCATATCCGAGGTCATTCTGAAAATATCTTAGGTGGTCAAGCAGCATTTCCTCCAGAAGGTCCGGACCATAAATATGAAGCGGTTCTGCCCGGCCGAGCAGGTTATACGAGGAGAGCAAACCGAACAATCCGAAGGTATGGTCCCCATGCAAATGGGAGATAAAGATATGGTTTATCTTACCGAGCCTGATCCTGTAATTGCGGAGCTGCATCTGAGTGCCTTCCCCGCAATCAATTAAAAAAAAACGCTCATTCGCGTTCAGCAAATGAGCGGTCGGGAATCTTTCAGATGTGGGCAGAGCGGAACTACTGCCCAGTATAGTCACTCCGAATGACACCGCCAGGATATTATTCGGCTGATTTGATCAATTCTGCACCTTCCTCAACAGTATTGGTAATGTTCAGAACCGTATCCAGCTGAGAAATCGTAATTAATCTTTCAACAGCTTCATTCAGCCCGGTCAGGACAAATGTGCCGTTTGCGTTCTTACAAAGACGATTAGCAACAAGGATCGCGCTCAGACCGGATGAATCACAATAACGTACTTTTTCCAGGTCAAGTATAATATTCTTTTCACCATTCCCGGAAACCAGCACAAGTTCAGATTTAAGTCTTGGAGCAATGTGTGTGTCAAGTTTCTCCTCCAGTACCTGAATCAATGTGTGGCTGTCCAGTTTGTCGATCTTGAATTCCATATGCAGAGATTTTAATAGTATGCCTACTTTTCCTTGGAGGTGTCTTCCTTGGCTTTGGTCTTCTTCTTCTCGTTCTGTTCCATCTCTGTCTTTAAGGCTGCCAGTTCCGAAATGTCCCCAAGAGTTGTTTTCTCGAGATTACTCTTGAGCTTTCTGGTGGTACGCTTGGCTTCTGCCTCCCCTGTCCTTTTCGGCTTATCGTCTGTTCTTTTCTGCTTATCATCAAAGGTCCTCGTATGGGAAAGTACGATCCGCTTGGCAGATTTATTGAATTCAAGGACTTTGAAATCCAGTTTCTCATCCGCCTTGATCAAGGAACCGTCTTCCTTGGTCATGTGCTTCTGTGAAACAAAACCTTCAACACCATAAGGCAGCGCAATCACCGCGCCTTTATCAACTATTTCAAGGACCGTGCCTTCGTGTACCGAGCCCTGTGTAAACACAGTCTCAAATACATCCCATGGATTCTCTTCCAGTTGCTTATGTCCCAGGCTTAAACGCCTGTTTTCCTTATCAATTTCCAGGACGACAACCTCAATCTGCTCTCCAATGGCTGTAAACTCAGCCGGATGTTTGATTTTCTTCGTCCAGGACAGGTCTGAAATATGAATCAAACCGTCAACACCCTCCTCTATTTCAACGAACACTCCGAAGTTAGTAAAGTTACGAACTTTTGCATTATGTTTCGTTCCAAGGGAATACTTTTCTTCAATTTTTTCCCATGGATCGGGCTTCAATTGTTTCATTCCAAGGGACATCTTCCGCTCTTCCCTGTCGAGGGTCAGAATCACGGCCTCAACCTCATCCCCGACATTCAGGAATTCCTGTGCACTGCGCAGGTGCTGGGACCAGGACATTTCCGATACATGGATCAGTCCCTCAACACCGGCCGCAATCTCGACGAATGCTCCGTAATCCGCCATGACTACTACTCTCCCTTTGACCTTGTCGCCTACCTGGAGTTTCTCATCCAGTGAATCCCATGGATGCGGGGTAAGCTGCTTAAGGCCAAGAGCTATCCGTTTCTTGTCGTCATCGAAATCAAGGATTACGACATTTAGCTTCTGGTCGAGTTGGAGTATTTCTTCCGGGTGGTTCACCCTTCCCCAGGAGAGATCCGTAATGTGGATCAAGCCGTCCACCCCTCCGAGGTCGATAAACACGCCGTAGGAAGTAATATTCTTTACGGTTCCTTCCAGCACCTGCCCTTTCTCAAGCTTGGCAATAATTTCCTTTTTCTGCTGTTCCAGCTCGGCCTCGATGAGTGCTTTATGGGACACAACCACATTCTTGAATTCATGGTTAATCTTAACCACCTTGAACTCCATGGTTTTTCCTACGTAGGCATCGTAGTCCCGGATCGGCTTGACATCAATCTGCGATCCGGGAAGGAATGCCTCGATCCCGAATACATCAACGATCATACCTCCCTTGGTGCGGCATTTGATATATCCCTTGATGATTTCGTCCTGGTCAAGCGCTGCATTAACCCTGTCCCATGATTTCATGGCACGGGCCTGTTTATGTGAGAGGACCAGCTGGCCCTTTTTATCTTCCTGGCTTTCAACGTATACCTCAACGGTATCTCCGACCTTCAGATCCGGATTGTACCTGAATTCATTCAGGCTGACAACGCCCTCTGACTTATAACCGATATTGATGACTACTTCCCTTTTGTTCATGGAAATAACGGTTCCGTCAATGACTTCCGCTTCGGCAATGGTCGAAAGTGTCTCATCGTACAAGCTTTCAAACTTTGACCATTCCTTATCGGCAACCTTTTCTTCCTTCTTTTCGAAGCCTTCCCAGTCAAAATCACCTGCAGAATCGCCATATTCCATGGCAACAGGAGTCTCAGGTTCAGCCTCGGCCGGTTCTTCCCTGGCTTCGGGTTCCCTGGCTTCGGGTTCCCTGGCTTCGGGTTCCCTGGCTTCGGGTTCCTTGGCTTCGGGTTCCTTGGCTTCGGGTTCCTTGGCTTCGGGTTCCTTGGCTTCGGGTTCCTTGGCTTCGGGTTCCTTGGCTTCCTTTTCTTTGCTTTCAGCCTCTATGGCTTTCGCGGCTTTTTCGTCCCCGCCCGGTTTTTTTAACTCCGTGGACGGGTCTCCTGCCAGGGTTGCTTTTGCTTCGGACGTATCTTCTGCCTTTTTTTCCGCTTTATTCACCGGCTCTTCCCCGGTCTTCTTTTCAGCTTTGGCTTTCGGGGTTTCTTTTACTTCTTCCTTGGCCTTTTCCCCGTCTTTGGCCTCCGGTTCTTGTTCCTTTGTTCCTTTTTCCGCGATGTCCTTCGAAGATTCTTTTGGGGTTTTCTTTTCGGTTTGGTCCCCGGATGTTTCTTTGGTCTCGTCTTTGCCCTCCCCGGATTCCGCCCTGGCATGCTTACCTGAGCCTTCCATTACGGGCTCTTCGGGAGTTTCAGTGGGAGATTTCCCCGTGGATTTTTTCTTTACTGAGGTTTTTTTCTTCTCAACACTTTCAGGGTTTTCCTTGACCTCCTCCTGCGTGTTTTTCTTTTCTTCACTCATTTAACAAAATAATTAATAATTAATAAGTTAGACATTATTTATAGGAAATTGAGGTGCAAAAATAAGACATTATTCTTAATTGCCCCAATCTTCAATCAAAATTTGCAGATAATTTCAGCGTTATGTATGAATGAACAGTAATCTTATCGTATTACGTAAATGGAAGAAAAAATATAACTTTAGACCCCTGTTAAAACAGATTTGTTCATTATACTAATGTAACTACTCCTAATATGAAAATCACAGTTGTCGGAACGGGTTATGTGGGACTTGTAACCGGTACATGTTTTGCCGAAACAGGACTGGATGTGGCCTGTATGGATATTAATAAGAATAAGATCCAGAACCTGAAGAAGGGGATCGTCCCCATTTACGAGCCCGGACTTGACCGGCTTATCGAAAGAAATACGGCAAACCAAAGGCTCCTGTTCACCACCGATTACAAGGAAGCACTTGCAGGATCAGATGCGGTTTTTATTGCCGTCGGAACTCCTCCCGGTGAGGACGGGAGCGCCGACCTGAAGCATGTTCTGAGTGTCTCCTCAGAGATCGGCCGGCTCATTAAGGATTACATTGTCGTTGTAACCAAAAGTACTGTGCCCGTTGGAACCGCTGAAAAAGTGAGGGCAGCCATACAATTGGAGCTCGATAAGCGAAAAGCCGACATTAAATTCGACGTGGCATCCAATCCCGAGTTTCTCAAGGAAGGGGATGCCATCGATGACTTTCTGAAACCCGACCGGATTGTCATCGGCACGGACTCGCCCAGGGCTGAAAAGATCATGAAGAGGCTTTATAATCCCTTCCTGCTGAACGGACATCCGCTGATTTTCATGGATATCGCATCTGCCGAGATGACAAAGTATGCAGCCAATGCCATGCTGGCCACCAAGATCAGCTTTATCAATGACATCGCAAATCTCTGCGAAAGAACGGGAGCGGATGTCAACCTTGTACGCAAGGGCATCGGCAGCGACAGCAGGATCGGCAACAAGTTCATCTATGCAGGGGTTGGTTACGGAGGCTCCTGTTTCCCGAAAGACGTTCAGGCCCTGATCCGTACCGGTAAGGACTTCGGGTATCCTATGAGGATACTCCAGGCTGTGGAGGATGTGAATCAGGGGCAAAAAGCGATCCTGGTGGACAAAATCTCCGCTCATTACAAACAGGATCTGAAAGGGAGGACTTTTTCCGTATGGGGACTTTCGTTCAAACCCAATACCGACGACACCAGGGAAGCCCCGGCTGCCGCAGTGATCTCAGAACTATTGAAAAGAGGTTGCAGGATCAAGGCTTTCGATCCGGTTGCCATGAAAGAATTCAGGAAAAACATGGACGAAGGGATTGAATTTACCAAAGACAGATACGAAGCCCTGATCGATTCTGATGGACTGATATTAATGACCGAATGGTCTGAATTCAGGATATTGAATTATCCCGTGATGAAAAAACTTATGAAAGGGAAAGTGGTCTTTGACGGGAGGAACATATTTGATCCTGAAGAACTTCAGGAGAACGGTTTCAAATATTATGGTATCGGCAGAAATTAAAAAAATCATCAGGATGCTGAGTTGACCCGCCGCATGAGATGAGGGAAAGCTCCGGATTTATAATCTACTCAGGATGAAGCGAATACTTATTACCGGCGGGGTCGGGTTCATCGGGTCCCATTTATGTGAAAGGCTGCTGAACGAAGGAAACGATGTGATTTGCCTGGATAATTATTTTACCGGCTCCAAGAAAAACATCATCCATCTTTTGGATCACCCCTACTTTGAGCTTATCAGGCACGATATCACAATGCCTTTTTATGTTGAAGTGGATGAGATCTATAACCTTGCCTGTCCCGCATCCCCCGTACATTACCAGTATAATGCAATTAAAACCATCAAGACAAACGTACAGGGAACCATACATATGCTTGGTCTGGCCAAGCGGCTCCGGGCCAGGATCCTTCAGGCTTCCACCAGCGAAGTCTACGGCGATCCCCAGGTGCATCCCCAGCCGGAGGAATACTGGGGAAACGTCAACCCCATCGGGCTGCGTTCCTGTTACGATGAGGGAAAGAGGTGTGCGGAAACCCTTTGTATGGACTACCACCGCCAGAACAACGTAAATATCAAGATCGTCAGGATCTTTAATACTTATGGTCCCAGGATGCATCCGAATGATGGCAGGGTGGTTTCAAACTTTATCGTTCAGGCCCTGCAGAACAGGGACCTTACCGTATATGGCGACGGAAGCCAGTCCCGCAGCTTCCAGTACGTGGATGATCTTCTTGAGGGAATGATCCGGATGATGAACACGGAAGACAATATTACCGGTCCCCTGAATCTTGGCAACCCGCAGGAATTTACCATCCGTGAGCTTGCCGAACTGATCATACGCATGACAGGCAGCAAGTCAAAAATCGTATATCATCCCCTGCCCCAGGATGACCCCACACAGCGAAAACCGGATATCGGCATGGCGCAAAAGTTGCTGAAGGGATGGACCCCAATCGTCCCGCTGGAAGAGGGGCTGCAAAATACCATCGATTACTTTAAAAAAGAACTTGAACTATGAAAGGCATAATCCTGGCCGGCGGATCCGGCACACGGCTCTACCCCCTGACCAAAAGCGTTTCAAAACAAATTCTTCCGGTCTACGATAAGCCCATGATCTATTATCCCCTTTCCGTCCTCATGTTGTCGGACATACGGGAAATCCTGATCATCTCAACACCCCAGGATCTGCAGCTTTACCAGGACCTGCTTGGCGATGGCAGCCAGCTCGGGATAAACCTCAGCTATGAAGTCCAGCCTTCACCGGATGGACTCGCCCAGGCATTTTTAATCGGGGAAAGTTTTGTCGGAAACGATCATGTCTGCCTGATCCTGGGTGACAATATATTCTACGGCCATGGCTTCGGCCAGGTCCTGCTGGAAACAGCAGCCATGGAAGACGGGGCCATTGTATTCGGATATTATGTGACCGCCCCGGAACGATACGGCGTAGTGGAATTCGACACCAGCGGTAATGTTCTCAGTATCGAGGAAAAACCCCAGAAACCCAAAAGCAATTATGCCGTAACCGGTCTGTACTTTTACAGCAATGATGTAGTAGAGAAAGCCAGGGCCCTAAAACCATCTGCACGCGGTGAACTGGAAATTACGGACCTGAACCGGCTTTATCTCGAAGAAGGCAGGTTGAGAGTAAGGATCATGGGACGTGGAATGGCCTGGCTCGATACCGGCACCCACGAAAGCCTCCTGCAGGCAGCCAACTATATCAATACGATTGAGGAGCGGCAGGGGCTCAAGGTATCCTGCATTGAAGAGATCGCCTTTAAGAGGGGATACATCGACAAGGAACAGCTGAAAAAGCTCGCCGAACCGCTTCTTAAAAACCAATACGGCGAATACCTCATGAAAATCGCGGAGGAGAAGATATTTACTTTTGACACCTGAATACACCATGGAAGTAACAGAAACCGGGATTAGGGATCTCAGGATCATCCGACCAAGGATTTATGAGGATGCAAGGGGATATTTCTTTGAGTCCTATAACACGGATGTATTCAGGGAAGCCGGCCTCGATTTGAATTTTGTGCAGGACAACCAGTCAAAATCAGGGTTCGGGGTCATCCGGGGACTGCATTACCAGCTTGACCCCAAATCGCAAACCAAACTGGTCAGGGTGCTGGAAGGCCGGATCTGGGATGTGGCGGTGGACCTCAGGAAAAACTCGCCAACATACCTCCGGTGGCGGGGCGTTGAGCTATCCTCCGACAATTACCTTCAGTTTTTGATCCCCAAAGGATTCGCACATGGTTTTTCCGTGCTCAGTGAAACGGCCGTGGTCCTGTATAAATGCGACCAGTTGTATGCCCCCGATCATGAAGCCGGAATCCGGTACGATGACCCGGAGATCGGGGTGGACTGGAAAATTGATCCGGATAAAAGGAGCCTGTCCGAACGGGACCTGGGCATGCCGAACCTGAAGGTTGCAAAAATAAATTTCAGCTATCCATGACATCCGTGCTCGTTACCGGGGCAAAAGGCCAGCTGGGCAATGAAATACAAAGGGCTTCGGAGAAGTTTCCGGGAATGGACTTCCACTTCACCGATATCGAAGAACTGGATATTGGAGATGTCGCCGCTGTAAGGAATTTCCTGGACACCCATCCCGTCAGGTACCTCGTGAACTGTGCTGCCTACACGGCCGTGGATGATGCTGAAGACCATTACGACGCTGCCATGATGCTGAATGCGAATGCCGTGGAGGTCCTTGCCTGTGAATCCCTCCGACGCAATATCCAGCTCATTCATGTCTCGACGGATTATGTTTTCAATGGCGAAAACAACCGCCCCTACCGGGAAGACGATCCCGTAGACCCGCTAACCGTCTATGGGAAGAGCAAGCTGGCAGGGGAAGCGGCCGTCCACAAAGCAGGAACGGGAATCATTGTCCGGACTTCCTGGCTTTACTCGGTCTTTGGACATAATTTTGTCAAAACCATACTGAGGCTGAGCAGGGAAAAAGAAAGCCTGAAAGTGGTATTCGACCAAACGGGCAGTCCCACAAACGCAAGGGACCTGGCCGGGACCATCCTGGATATGATACAACACGACCGGCAGAATGAAAGGAAACCACGGTACGATGTATATCACTATTCGAACCGGGGGGTGTGCAGCTGGTTCGAGTTTGCTCAAGCCATCGTCCGCCTGGCCGGATCTTCCTGCAGGGTTGAACCGGTCGAATCGAAGGATTACCCGACGCCGACTGTCAGGCCCAGGTACAGCGTGCTTGACACCCATAAAATGCAGGCCGATTATCCCATTGAGATCCCCCACTGGAAAGACAGCCTGGAAGATTGTATTCAGGAAATCATAAACAAATAAACCGATATCATGGAAAACAAGGAACTACTGAAGGAAGTGACCAAAAAGGCACAAACCTGGCTTGACAGTAAGATTGACGACGATACCAGGAAAAAAATCCTGGACATGATGGAGAACGATCCGGAAGAACTGATCGAGTCATTTTACCAGAGCCTTGAGTTTGGTACCGGCGGACTGCGTGGCATCATGGGTGTCGGGACCAACCGGATGAACATCTATACCGTGGGAATGGCCACGCAGGGCCTCTGCAATTACCTGAAATCCTGCTTCTCGGGGCTGGATGAAATCAAGGTTGCCATTGCCCATGATTGCCGGAACAACAGCCGCCTGTTCACAGAAACCTGTGCGGAGATCTTTGCCGCCAACGGGATCCGTGCATACATATTTGATGACTTGCGGCCAACCCCTGAATTGTCATTCGCCCTCAGGCACTTCGAATGCCAGTCCGGCGTTATCATAACCGCTTCCCACAACCCGAAGGAATACAATGGTTACAAGGTTTACTGGGATGACGGGGGACAAATCGTTGCCCCGCACGATAAGAATATTATCGCCGAAGTAAAGAAGATCTCCTCCGTCGACGAGATCCTGTTCGACGGCGACCCTGACCTGATTGTGACCATTCCCGCCTCCTTTGACGACCTCTATGTCGACCGGCTGACTGAATTGTCACTTTCACCCGAAGCCATCCTGAGACACCATGACCTGAAGATCGTATATACTCCCATACACGGTACCGGTGTCCGGCTGGTTCCCATGGCCCTTGCCCGGTTCGGGTTTACCCAGGTCCATCACGTACCCGAACAGGATGAAGTAAATGGGAATTTCCCGACGGTAGTTTCCCCCAATCCCGAAGAATCCGCCGCCCTTGCATTGGCCCTGAAAAAAGCCGACGAGGTCGGTGCGGACCTGGTCATGGCCACCGATCCGGACTCGGACCGGGTTGGCATTGCCGTGAGGAATACAGGCGGCAAACTTGTGCTGCTGAACGGGAACCAGACCGGGGCCTTGCTGTACTATTACCTTTTGCGGAAATGGACCGAGAACGATAAATTAACCGGCAAACAATACGTTGCCAAGACCATTGTAACCACGGAACTGCTGGCTGAAATCGCCCGTAAATACGGGGTGGAAATCTTCGACGTGCTGACCGGCTTTAAATTCATAGCCGAGATAATGCGCAGGGAGGAGGGTAAAAAAGAATTTATCATCGGATCGGAAGAGAGCTACGGGTACCTGGCCGGCGATTTCGTGCGGGACAAGGATGCCGTAATGGCCTGTGCCCTTATCGCCGAGACCGCAGCCTGGACGAAGGATCAGGGCAAAACCCTCTTTGAATTGCTGCTCGACATCTACCAGGAATTTGGTTTCTATTTTGAACAGCTTACCTCCATTTACAAGACCGGGAAGGAAGGCGCCGAGATCATAGCCCGGATGATGGAGAACTTCCGGAATACTCCTCCTGATGAACTGGCCGGCTCAAGGGTGATCACGGTGCATGACTACCTGGAAAGCAGCAGCCTTGACCGGAGAAGCGGAAAAAAATCTCCCATTTCCCTTCCCAAATCAAACGTGCTCCAGTACGTAACTGAAGACCATACAAAGGTTTCAATACGCCCCTCGGGAACCGAACCCAAAATAAAGTTTTACTTCAGTGTAAAGGGATCACTCCCGGAATGGGGGATTTATGAGCAGGCACGTAAAGACATGGAAGCGAAAATCGCCCGGATCAAAAAGGAACTGGGGATAGAATAAGGCTGGCAACCCTTGCCTTGATTTAATATTTGATCCCATCATAAACGAAGGCAAAATGAAATCATACAAAAAGGAATTATGGTTTGAGGTTCCACAAAGAAGACAGCTTATCAATATTACTCCGGAAGTGCAACAATGCCTTGCTGATAGTGGCATACAGGAAGGCCTCTGCCTGGTGAATGCCATGCATATTTCGGCCAGTGTATTCATTAATGATGATGAATCCGGGTTGCACCACGATTTCGAGGTCTGGCTTGAGAAACTGGCCCCGGAGAAGCCATATTCACAGTACAGGCACAACGGCTTCGAGGACAATGCGGATGCCCACCTGAAGCGGACCATCATGGGCCGGGAAGTGGTTGTAGCCGTTACCGGCGGAAAACTGGATTTTGGTCCCTGGGAACAAATCTTTTACGGGGAGTTCGATGGCATGAGGCGAAAACGGGTCCTGGTGAAGATCATCGGGGAATGACCCGCTGACGGAGAACATAAGGCCCGGGCAGGTGGTTCCGAGGCCTTTTGTGGTGGAACTACGGTTCCGATAGGCGGGTTCACGGCCCGGTGTGATGGCCCTGCGGTCTACTCCCCTTCAAAAAACCGGTCGCTGAAATTCACCAGGTACAATTTCCTGCTTGCCCTGGTAACGGCTGTATAAAGCCAGCGGTAATATTCCCGGTTGATCCTGTCTTCCGTAATGTATCCCTGGTCGACAAAAACCGTATCCCACTGTCCGCCCTGGGCCTTGTGGCAGGTTACGGCATAGGCAAACTTAATCTGCAGGGCATTGTAAAAAGGGTGCTCCCTGGCCATTTCAAATTTTTTCTTCTTACTCTTTATTTCCGGGTAGTCTTCCAGGATATTGAAGTAGAGCTGCCGGTTCTCTTCAAAGCCAAGGCTTGGGGAATCAAGGGAGATGGTATCCAGCATGATCTTGGCATCCAGCTCCCTGTCCTGATAATCCGGAAACCGGAGGCTTACATCTGCAAACCGGAAGCCGTACCTTTCCTGCCTTTCATGGATGTCCAGGATTTCCGCAATATCCCCGTTGGCTATGAAATCCATGCCCTCCTCCTCCTGGGTCCAGTAATAATTGTTCCGGACCACCATAAGGATATCGCCGGGGGCGATCTCTTCCTCCCTCCAGAGGACCTGGCTGCGGATGCCCCTGTTGTATTGATTTGCGCGCTTGTTTGAGCGGGTGAGTACGATCGTCCCGGGCATACCGGTTCTGTCATAGGCATTCGAAATTTCATCGATCAGTTCGGTCCCCGATATCCGCTGTACATCCTCAAAAACATCCTCCCGGAAACGGGGCCAGTTCCGGGAGCCCTTCTCCACCCCCTTCCGCAGACCCGTGGCATTCATCAGGATCCCGGAACCCTGTGACTGCCGGACCACATCATCCAGCAAACCGCGGTGAACCGTCAGGTTATACCCGGCGAGTACCCCGGGGTCCAAAGCCGGACTGATTTCCAGTCCCACAGGAGGAAGCTGGGCCGTGTCGCCCAGAAGGACCAGTTTGCATCCCGCCCTGCTGTACACATACTCGATGAGGTCGTCGAGCAGCTTTCCGGACCCGAAAACCTTCATCTCCTGTGCCTGGTTGGCGATCATGGAGGCCTCATCCACAACAAAGAGGGTGTCCGACGAAAGGTTCCGGTCAAGTTGGAAGACACCAAGCCCGTCCCTTGTCGATTTCTGCCTGTATATCTTTTTATGGATCGTATAGGCCGGCTTCCCCGTGTAGGAGGACAATACCTTGGCCGCCCTCCCCGTGGGAGCGAGCAGGACATACTTATGGCCGAAACGGTCCAGGGTCCGCACCAGGGAACTGACCAGGGTCGTTTTCCCGGTCCCGGCGTACCCGTTGACGAGCAAAATCTCCATATCGTTCCCGGGCGGTATAAAACCGGCCAGGAGCGGTATCAATTCATCCTGTGAACGGGTTGCCGTATACCCCAGGTTTTCCCTCAGAAGATCAGCAATATGGTTTTTCAGCACCTGCCGGAATAATTAGGAGAATAAATTCTAAATTTAATTTTTTATGTTAATTTTGAACCCGAACCAAACCAAATCTTGTCCACAAATATGAAAACAGCAATTCAGGTAGTATTACTGGTGGCCATTATTGTTCTGGGTTATTTGCTCTGGAACAGTATCAACAAACCCATTCGATTCAATAAGGAAAAGGACAAAAGAGAAGCAGCTACCATTCAACGCTTGAAAGATATACGAATCGCGCAGCTTGCATTCAGAGCTGAGAATAACCGTTACACCGCCGATTTTGATACCCTGATTACTTTTCTGAAGACCGATTCTTTCAGGGTGGTAAAAGCCGTCGGATCCGTACCTGATTCCATGATTGAGGCCCTGGGTAGGGTCAAGGCAGAACGGCAGGCTTTGAAGGACGGTTTGATCTCCCGTGACACCATCAAGCTCAGTGTCAAGGATTCGCTGTTTGCAGCTAGCTATTATATCGATTCCCTCAGGTACGTGCCCTATACCGACGGATATGTTTTCGAGATGGGTGCAGGAGTTCTGCAAACCGTATCAAAGGTCCA
>CAZVLG010000406.1:0-5700 GCA_964627835.1 uncultured Bacteroides sp. | reverse complement strand
TTTCCAACCCCCCCCTTCTGGTTTGCTAATGCTATTACTTTGCCCATTCCTTCTTGTTTGATTCTTGTATAATCAGTGGGATTCAAATTTAATAACTTCTGCAGCATGGCTCCGTTTTTCGGAGAACCTTATTGTAAACATTTTCCCATGCAGTTTTTAACACCTTATTAACAATGGATAACTTCCTGTATACAAGTCATTTGCAGCCATCCTCCTTGAAAAATCAATATTCCGGTCCGGCATCAAATTCAGCATCAATTTTTTGGGCACAATGCAAGTGAAGGATGGCAGGTAGTTCCCGCATCGATTTTTTTTAAGATATTTGAAAAATTGATTTAACCTTAAATTGACTTTTATGCCCAAAAGCAATGCCCCGGATTCCAACTGGCTGGTTGTGGTCAATCCAAACGCAGGAAGACGCAAAGGCCTGTTGGACTGGGAGAAAATATCGGGACACCTCAGGCATCAAAACCTTCAGTTCACTCCTGTATTTACGGAACGGCCCGGTCATGCCACCGAGATTGTCATAGAATACCTGGAGCGCGACGGATATCAGAAGATAGTCGTTGTTGGGGGTGACGGGACAATGAATGAAGTGGTGAACGGGATTTTCAGGCAAAAACGGTTTAAGACAACGGATATTACCCTGGGCATGATCACCGTCGGAACGGGCAATGACTGGGGGAGGATGTTCGGCATCCCTGCCGATTACGAGGATGCGGTAAAGATACTGACCCGGAACCAGACTTTCATACAGGATGCCGGTATGGTCAGTTATTGCAACCAGGATGTGCCTGCCGACAGGTATTTTGTGAATATTGCCGGAATGGGCTTTGATGCAGAGGTCACCCGTAAGTCCAACCGCATGAAAGAAAAAGGAAGGGGGGGGATTTTATTATACTTTGTGAATATTTTCACCAGCCTGCTCAATTTCCGGTATGTTGAAGCCATGATCAGTGTGGATGGTCTCGATGTCGTGAAGAAGATCTTCAGTATGAATGTTGGCATCGGCAGGTACAGCGGGGGAGGAATGATCCAGGCACCCAATGCCATCCTGGATGACGGCCTGTTCGATCTGACCGTGATACGGAAACTCAGCAAACCCAATGTTATATTAAGCCTGAAAAGGCTGTACAACGGAACCATTCACAAGCATCCCAAGGTAGACAGTTACACGGGTAAATCCATAAAGGTGGAATCAAGGGGAATGATCCGGCTTGAAACGGACGGAGAAACGCTTGGGCATACACCCATTGAATTCAGCATTATCCCGAAAAGCGTCAAGGTGCTTATGGGATCCCTCCAATACGAAACTATTCCGGCAGGCTGATCTCAAAGAGTTTCGGCCAGTATTTACCGGTTACATACAGGATCCTTTCCTCTGCATTCCAGGCTATTCCGTTAAAAACATCAAGCTTCCGGCTCCTTTCTTCTTCCGGGAGAATGCCTTTCATATTGAGTCTGCCGGTAACCCTGCCATTCTCCGGATCGATGATCACGATTTCTTCCTCTCCGTAGATATTGGCAAAGATCCGGCCTTCGATGAATTCGAGTTCATTCAGACGGCTGACCGGGCCTTTATCGTCGTAGACTTCGATCTGCCTGACCTCTGTAAAATACTCCGGGTCCATATAATAGATCCTGTGTGTTCCGTCGCTCATGATCAGGTTTTCGCCGTCAGTGGTAAGTCCCCATCCCTCCTTGTTCTCGTAATAGACTTTCTGGATCCTCCTGAAACTTTCCATTTCGTAAACAAAGCCAACCTGGGATTTATAGGTCAGCTGGAATATTTTATCGTTCAGGATTGTAATTCCCTCACCGAATACATCATCGGGCAGGTTCAATATCCTGACCGGTTCCCCCGTTTCAATTTCTGTCTTACGCAGGGAGGACTCGGCCCACTGCCCGGTCCCCTCATAAAGATAACCATCCTGATAGATCAGTCCCTGGGTATAGGCATTTTCATCGTGCGGTCGTGTTTTAAGAATCCTGTAATTCAAGTAGGGGGGACGGATATCCGACAGCAGGACGATATTCAGATTATGGAATTCTTTCCTCCCGTCGGCGTAATAGGCGATGATCCGGACCGGCCGCCTGCCTACGTTGAGTCCCCCACTGGAAAATCCATAAACCCAGGGTTCCCCGTAGCAGGTGTATTGTCTGGTCCCGTCCAGATAAAATTCCACGGAATCGATGCCGGGCAGCGAATCCGGGATCCGTTCAAGTTCTGCCTGGACAGGCTCTCCGAGGGTAAATTGCTGGTTTTCCGTGGGACTCAATAGCTTCATCCCTGTAACCTGAGCGGAACGAACCGTGGATCCTGGATTTTCGGTCCCGTCCCGGGGCTGCACCTTTTTTCCACAGCCCTGTGTGAGGGAATGGAGCAGGATAATCAGCATGGCTGCCCAGAGGTATAAAGTCTTATGAGTCTGCATATCAGGTCCTCCTGAAAATCCGTTTAAACCAGTTCCGGCTCCGGCCGGCCTGCCGCATTTTTTTCATTTCTTCCGCCGGTTCGTTCGCGGAGGGATTCAGCATCTGCCAGACCGCACTCCAGCCTGGAAACCCGCCTATGTTCCTGTCGTCGATATAAACATCTGCCTGTATCTTCCTTGAAACGCTCTCATCGTATTTTTCTTCCGGGTAGTTTTTATTAACGGCATAAAACTCTATTCCCCTTTCCCTGCAGAATTCAACCGCATCATCAAGTTCCTTGCCGCTTCGGTAGGTCCACAGGATCAGGAGGTGCTTTTGCTTCTGCAGCTCCCGCAGGGTTTCGAATGCAAACAGCAGTTCCTTACCGATTGCGGGGAATTTATGCTCCACAATAGTACCATCAAAGTCAATGGCTATTTTCATGGCTTGCGTTTTATACCCTAAAAATACAAATTGGAGCGCATGTTACAAGAGAGACAGGTATCTTTCACCGGTATCGTAATTGAAACCAAGTATGCGGCTCCCGGTTGGAAGTTCCGGTATCTTCTGCGCGATGGCTGCAAGGGTTGCCCCCGAAGAAATACCGATCAAAAGTCCTTCTTCCCTGGCTGCTCTTCTCAGATATTCGAATGCTGCCTCCTTCTCTACCGGGATGGAGCCATCAATCCATTCCCGATGCAGGTTTTCCGGGATGAAACCGGCTCCGATTCCCTGGATGGGATGGGGACCCGGCTCTCCTCCGCTGATGACGGGCGAGTCAGCCGGTTCAACCGCAAAGGTCTTCATGTCCGGGAATTCGGATTTTAGAACCTCTGAGCAACCGCTGATATGTCCCCCGGTCCCAACCCCGGTTATCAGGAAGTCTATCCCTTCCGGGAAATCCCTGATTATTTCCCTTGCCGTGGTATTCCGGTGTATTTCCGGATTGGCCGGATTGACGAACTGGGAAGGGATCCATGACCCGGGTATCTCCCGGGATAATTCTTCGGCCCGCGCGATGGATCCTTTCATGCCCTTCTCCCTCGGTGTGAGTTCAAATTCAGCGCCGTAAAGCTCCATGATCTTCCTTCTTTCCACGGACATGGATTCAGGCATCACAAGGATCAGCCTGTATTTTTTCACAGCGGCAACCATGGCCAGTCCTATTCCCGTGTTCCCGGAGGTAGGTTCAATGATCACGGATCCAGTTTTGAGGACACCCTTTTTTTCTGCGTCCTGGACCATACTCAGGGCGATCCTGTCCTTGATGCTGGCACCGGGATTCTCCCTTTCCAGTTTGATCCACACTTCGTATTCGGGGGGGAAAAGCCTGTTGATCCTTAAATGGCTTGTGTTTCCGATTGTCTCCAGTATAGTGTTTGCCTTCATTTCTTCAGTAATTTCGATTAAAATAATTTAGATGACCCAGTTGATCTGGTCTGATATCTCCTTGCTGTCCCTTACCACCACATGGTGTTTCTGGTACACGACAGAGTATGGCAGGACGCTTTCGGTTAGCCAGACATTCCCCCCGATCACCGAATCATGCCCGATGGTGGTATCCCCGCCCAGTATCGTACTTCGCGCGTAGATAATGACATTATCCTCAATGGTCGGGTGCCGTTTCTGATTTGCCATGCTCTTCCGGACAAAGAGGGCACCCAGTGTGACTCCCTGGTATATTTTGACATTGTCCCCGATCACGGCGGTTTCCCCGATAACGGTTCCTGTTCCATGATCAATGAAAAAGGATTTTCCGATGCTTGCCCCCGGGTGGATATCCACGCCTGTTTTGCCGTGGGCATATTCCGTCATTACCCTTGGCAGGACGGGCACATTGAGGCTTTGCAGTTCATGGGCCAGCCGATACACGGCAATGCTGAAGAACCCTGGGTAGCAGAGGATCACCTCTTCGATGGATTCGGCGGCCGGATCAAATTGCATGAAGGCACTGGCATCTTCCATCATTCGCTGGTATATTTCCGGGAGCCGTTCCATGAATTCCCTGCAGATATCAACGGCTTTCCCCTTGAGTTTTCGGCCAAGGGGCTGCATGAGGGATCCCAGTTCTGTCTCCAGTTCGTTCATCCGGTCCTGCATCTCTTCCCTGCTGCAGCTTCTTTTCATGCGGAAAGGGAACAGGAAATCGATGATCTTCTCTACAAATGCATGGGTATCCCTGCCCGAGGGAACCTCGCCTGCATATTCCTGGTTGACTTTGTGCAGGAATTCGGGGAATTTTTCGATGCCTTGATTCATTACATCAGGGTTTTGGTTACAATACAAATGGTAAAATTAAGCAATATGTGTATGCGGAATGACTTAATCCTAATATGGAATTAATTTGGAATACCTGATCAAGCCCGGCCCCAGGCGAACCGATCACGAAACGGAAGGATACGCAATGTGCCGGAGGGCCGTTCTAATCCCTGCTGCCGGTGCCGGGAAGATAAAAACTGTATTTGATTGAAAAGATGTTTGAGTAAAGGGCGATGGACTGGTCCGCGATATCGGTCAGTGCATAATCGAGGGTAAAATTCCTCAAGTGAATGCCGAGGCCGAGGCTGGGTTGAAAATCGAAGGACTTCTCCTGTCCGAAATCCGGGACCACCTGCATATTGCCCATCCCGAGGCGCAGGAAGACAAGGCGGTTGTAATCCAGTTCGAGTCCCACATGAGGATCAAGGCTGAAAACGGAGGTCCGGACAAGCACGGCTCTTTTCCCGTCGAGGGTTATGTCCGCATCCACTTCGGCAAGCAGGCTGAACTTTTCATGCAGGCGGAATGACCTGGCACCGCCCAGGATGATCCTGGGCATGGTAAGTTCAAGTGAATTCCGGGGAATTTCGTTGCCCGTGTTGATAAACACCTCTTCCAGGTCTGCCGTATTGAATGTCCATGCATTGAATGTAGAGGTGGCATCCCGGATCACCGCGCCGAAATCCCATCGGTTCAGGTTGTATCTGGCCGCCACATCGAATCCGAATCCCCAGGCAGTGGCGAAATCGCCTGTTTTGCGATGGATCAGTTTGACATTCCCTCCGTAGCTGATCCCGGTTATCCTTGAATCCCTTGCATAGGAAAAGAGAAATCCGTAATCCGCTGCCGAAAAGGTGCTGATACGGTCATAACGGACATTTCCATTATTGTCGATCAGTTCAAGGGTATTGGGTATATCATCGACCCCGAAACGGATCAGGCTGAATGCACCTGCGCTGCGGTCATCGATCCGGATGGCAAATCCTCCGTAATCAAATTTTGCGATACCGGCAAAATATTCCGCAT
>CAZVLG010000405.1:0-1945 GCA_964627835.1 uncultured Bacteroides sp. | reverse complement strand
GCTCATATTAAGGTCATCCTTGTGGACCCCGGCTGTTGTATATTGCAGGATCCTGTCTTTCTGGGCATGATCCCTGAGCAGGGAGGCCAGGTCCCGATCATTCAGCTGGGAATCGTACTCAAGCCCGATCTCTTCCATGCCTTCCGATACGGATTGGTAATAATCCTGAAATATTGGCATCAGCTCCCTCACAAAATCCGTGCGTTTTTTGTGAATATGAATGCCGTTGCGGACCAGCTGCTCATCCCAAATCTCAAGCAGTTCGGGCTGATACCTGCCACTTCGGTGAAAATCCTTCAACAGGACATTTCGCTGTCCAAGTGCCCGGTTGTAGCGGATCAGGCTTTCCAGGTATTCATGGTCAAACTGCGAAATGACGGCATTCATGAATTTCCTTCGTTCATCACTGCCTTCGGTGATCAGGCTGCTGTCTGCCGGGGAGATCATTACCACGGGCAGAAGCCCGATGTGCTCCGAAATCCTTGAATATTCTTTTTTGTTACGCCGGAACTGCTTTGCCTTTCCCTTCTGAACCCCACAATGGATTTTCTCAGGGAGGTCCTCACGGATGTATTCCCCCTGTATCAGAAAATAATCTTCCCCGTGACGGATATTCTGTGTATCAATCGAATTGAAATAACTCTTGGTCATGGAAAGGTAATAGATCGCATCCAGGAGGTTGGTCTTCCCGGTCCCGTTATCCCCCACGAAACAATTGATCTTACGGCTGAAAGACAGCTCGAGCTGATCGTAATTCTTAAAATTAAGAAGGGATATCCGGGACAGGTGCATCTTGAATCGTTTCTGGACAAAAATAGGAAAACTGGGGAGATTCTTTCGTTTTTTTATTCAGGCAAAACCATTACATTTGCGTTGATTTTTTCGGAACTCATAATCATCTGATTAATATGGCAAAGAAGAAGCATGGTACTGAATCAGGATTTGACGGTGTTGAAGGTGCTCTGACAAAGACCGAACAATTCATTGAAGACAACCAGAAATGGATCGTACGCGTGGTAACCGCCGTACTGGCAATCGTGGCAATATTCATAGGCGTTAAGAGATTTTACATCAATCCCCTCGAAGAAGAAGCCCACGGGCAGATGTTTGTCGCCGAGCAGTATTTTGAAATAGATTCCTTCAACCTGGCATTGTACGGAGATGGCAACTATTCCGGGTTTTTACAGATCATCGACGATTACGGGATTACCAAGGCAAGTAACCTTGCCAACTATTACGCCGGAATATCCTTCCTGAAAACCGGACAGTTTGAGGATGCCATTGAATACCTGAAAAAATTCAAATCGAAGGACAAAATGGTTGCCCCCATCGCCAAGGGCGCCATCGGGGATGCATACATTGAACTCGGGGATACCAAGGTGGGACTGGATTATTACCTCGAGGCAGCAGACCTTTCTGACAATAAATTCACAACTCCCATGTTTCTCATGAAAGCCGGCCTGGTTTACGAGGATCTCGGACAACCAAAAAAAGCGCTTGAGCTTTACCATCGGATCAGAAAGGATTACCCTGAGTATTCAAGAAGCAATAATATCGAGAAATACATCACCCGCAGCCTGATGGAGTCCTAGCCTATGGCTACAACTTTAAAGAATCTTTCCGATTACAACCCGGACGATATCCCTTCCGGGGAAGGGATGAAAATTGGCATTGTCAGGGCCGAATGGAACCATGAAATAACACTTGCCCTGCTGGATGGTGCCCTGGATACCCTTCTCAGGCATGGAGTAAAAAAAGAAAACATCCGGACCGTAAATGTCCCCGGCAGCTTTGAATTGCCTCTTGCTGCGCAATTGCTGGCGGAATCCGGTGATTTCGATGCAGTTATTTGCCTGGGCTGCGTGATACAGGGTGAAACAAGGCATTTCGATTTTATCTGCCAGGGAGTCACACAGGGCATTGCTGACCTGAACCTGAAATACGG
>CAZVLG010000404.1:0-2625 GCA_964627835.1 uncultured Bacteroides sp. | reverse complement strand
GGCCATTTTCTGGATGTGGATATCTGCCCTGCTTGGCGTTGCCACCAAGTTTTTTACCTGTTCCCTTGCCGTAATGTACAGGGGGAAAGATTCTGCCGGGGAATTGCAGGGGGGACCCATGTATTTCATCACCGAGGGACTTGGAAGGAACTGGAAACCCCTGGCCATTTTCTTTTCCCTGGCAGGTATGGTCGGTGTCTCCCCCATGTTCCAGTCCAACCAGCTGACCCAGGTTATCGGAGATGTGATCCTTGCTCCCAATGGCATCCAGACAGGTTTCAATACCCGGCTGATCACCGGCCTGGTCCTTACCATCATTGTATCCCTGGTGGTCTTCGGTGGGATCAAGCGGATCGGGAAGGTCGCCGGCAAGCTCGTTCCCCTGATGGTGGTTCTTTATGTGGTATCCGTGCTGTTCATTATTTTTTCACATCCCGACCGTATCATCCCGGGATTCAGGACCATATTTGGGGATGCTTTCAGCGGACAGGCAGTTCTGGGGGGTGCCCTCGGCTCCCTGATAATTGAAGGAGTAAGAAGAGCGGCCTTCTCCAATGAGGCAGGGATCGGAACCGCGCCCATGGCCCATGGTGCCGCCAGGACATCCGAGCCTGTTCGTGAGGGACTGGTGGCTATGCTCGGGCCTATGGTCGATACGCTGCTGATATGCACCATGACGGCACTGGCCATTATCATGACCGGGACCTGGATCAATCCCGACAGCGACGGGATATCCGTAACCGTGCAGGCTTTTGACTCGGCCATGCCGGGCATTGGCCCCTATATTTTCATCCTCTGTGTCAGCGTCTTTGCCGTTACATCCCTGTTTGCCTTTCCTTATTATGGGGCAAAATGTTTCGGGTTCATTTTCGGAGCCAGGTATAAAATCATCTACAGCATCCTGTATGTAATCTCCATCAGCATAGGTGCAGTGGGTACACTTCGGGTGGTTATCAGCATCTTTGACAGTGCTTACGCCCTGATGGCTTTCCCAACCATGCTGGCAGCCATCCTGCTCTCCCCCAATGTCATTCGCGAAACGAAAAAATATTTTAAAAAATACCATTTACAAAAAACCAAATAAATTTATGTTGAGCCATGAAAAATGCAATACTCTACCTAATCCTGCTCCTTTTTTGCTCCTTCATCCAGGCACAGGAAATTCCTGAGACCAAACCGGTGGCGCCCTACAGCGCAGCAGTAATGACGGACGGGGGACTGCTCCTTATTTCCGGACAGATCCCTATAGACCCAACATCGGGCCAGGTATTAAAAGGTAACATTGGAAATGAAACTGCAGTCGTTATGGAACGGATCGGCGGGATCCTTGAAAACCATGGCATGGATTATTCCGACCTTGTAAAATGCACGGTTTTCCTGACAGATATTCGGGATTATAAGGAAGTGAACGAAATCTACGGGAGCTACTTCAGGAATGGATTTCCGGCCCGTGAAGCCATTGAAGTGGCAAACCTTCCGCTCGGGGCATCCATCGAGATCTCCGGTATTGCGGTTAAAAAAGATGACAAGAATCACCCACATGGGAATTAATTCAACTTAATTAAGCATTATCTTGGCAGTCTGATAGATCGGCAAAATTCAACAATGGACGAAGTTGTCAAATCAACCCAAACCGGCATAGGCAAAGTCTGCCTGTATAAAAGCGGTATCATGCACCAAACATATAAAGACAATGCCGAGATCTCTATGAAGGATAGTGCCGCAGAGATGGAAATTTATATGAAGGAATATTGCAGTGAAAAACGCAGGCCTATCCTGGTGGACATAAACAACCTGAAATCAGTCAGCAAGGAATCAAGGGGGATCTATTCAAGCAAGGAGACCGCCAGATACCTGTCTGCAGCGGCACTGCTTGTCGGCAACCCGGTAAGCCAGATCATTGGTAATTTTTACCTGGGTATTAATAAAACCATTATGCCGGTGAAGATGTTTACCAGATCCGATGAAGCACTTGCCTGGCTTAAAACCTTCCTTAAGTAAGGAGCCTTTGAATATGATAAAAGACGATCCACGCATAAACGAAATATTCAAGGCAATCCAGAGAGTTGCTGCAGGGAAATTCAGGACAAAGATCAAGGTCTCGGAGGCCCTGGATGAAATCGACGGGATTGCCACAGGGATCAATATGCTCGCAGAGGAGGTCCATCTCAGGATCGAAAAGCACAGGGAAGAGAACAAGAAACTTATCAAGTCCATCAACCAGTTGAAGGAACTGAAACTGGAACTCTCCAAGTCGGAAGAACTTTTCTGGCAGGTTTTCCAGACAAGCCCGGACGGGATAAGCATTTCCAGGCTCGATAACGGTGTCTTCGTTGAGATCAACAAGGGATTTGAGAAGATGACGGGATACTCCAGGAAGGAACTGATCGGCCGTTCCGTTTTTGAAATGGGGATGTGGACCGACCAGGTCATGCGGGATCAGATGGCGAAAAGTATCCGGGAGAAGGGCATATTTGTTAATCTCGAATCGGATTTTAAGATCAAGGGTGGCAGAATTAAACGGGGACTCCTGTCTGCCTCCCTGCTGAATATCAACCAGGTTCCACACCTGATCACCATCAGCAGGGATATCACCGAGTTCCGGGCCGCCGAAGAAAATCTCCG
>CAZVLG010000403.1:0-1903 GCA_964627835.1 uncultured Bacteroides sp. | reverse complement strand
CTAAGAGTCGATAAATTTTATTTTGGGTACTCCTTCGATTATACCCTCAGCAGCATTATGCGTCACAGCTTTGGCTCTCATGAATTCATGATCGCCATGAAACTCGGTGACAGTGCCAGGCGCTATAAGTGGCTGATCCGCTACTAGTTAATTAAAAAGTCGGACATTTCCGGGATACATGAGGCTGATCCGGTGCTATTTAGGCCCATCCAATGTATGTATTTCACAAGCCCGGGCTGTGGCTACCCGATCCTGGAGTGGCTGATCCCGTGTAGTGTTCCCTTAGAACCAAACCGTGAAAAGGGGTTTTACATTCTCCTGCAAGAAATCCCCTGTATATTGATCGATCAGGGACTCTGTCCTTGTTACGGTAAGCGCCTTTACATCCTTGTAGATTTGCAGGTTTTCCGGGTGGATGTACCAGTCCTCATGAAAAATAATACTGTTCAATTCCGATAACAGGTAGTCTCCAGGAACCCATTCAGATCCAGTGGCAAATGGTTCAGACCCTGGATAGCCGGAACCGGTAGGACTTCCTGGTTCACCGTAGTCCGGATAGAGCAGTCGAATGAATTCCTCAGGCCCCAGGGTTTTGTCGGGCGTTTCAGGGGGAGTGGCTTTGAGTTTATCATCCAGAATCGCTCGGATTATTTTCTCCAAAAATAAATTTGCATCGAAATACCTGTAAAAATCAAACCTGTGATACTGCCATGCGTTGAATTCATCCTGGCCGATCTGCCCGAATTCTTCTTCTCTGTAAAGGTACTTATCATAGGGCTTGTTGTACAGTTTGACCTCGTATTGAAGATCCTTCCCGACCAGCTGGAAATCTCCGGGTCTGTATTTCACCGGTATTTTTGACCCGGAGGACCATTCCGGAATGACCATGAATAACAGGCGCCTCCGGATTTCGGTAGCATCATAGCCCTCGTATTGCGTTGCCAGGTATTCACGAATGGGCAGGTAGGCTGCCACATCCTTGTACATTTTATGGTTTTTTCCATCCAGCCACCAGGATTCAAAGAAGAATATCCCGCTGATCTCCTCGTAAGGTACCGGTTTATATACTGGATAGATCTCCATTCTGCCGTCATTATCAATCATGAACGTGGTATCCCATCCGGCCGAGAGATAGTGAAGGATCTCCAGGGTGTCAGATTCTTCGAATTGGGATTTTTCGAGGAACTGGGGGACGGATCCCCAGAAGTTTGGGTCAAATACCCTTACCCGCTGGCTGAAGACTGCATCGAAGATCAGTGGAATGAGCACTTCATCCCTGTATCTGGTTACAAGCACAGGTTCCGGACCTGATGAGGGAAGGGTGTCGTAATATGCCGGCTCAAATGTATAGATGGATTTCAGATGCGGTCCCCCAACATCCAGCTTGTTTTGGGTCCGCCGCCGCGGCTTGTTAAAGCCTGTCTGTGCACTGATCTGCGGTACAATTAACAGGAACAGGCATCCTGCAATCAGCCCGCTTAGAAGGATCGTTTTATGTCTCCTGAATCGGTACATGGTCTGTCTTGGTTCTATGGCGGATGAAGTTAAGAATTTTAATTAATGTGTAATTTTGCGACATTTGTATCTTAATTTCTGATAAAAGCCGAAATGAAACTCAATCAAAGGAAATGCAAACCCTGTGAAGGAGGAGTGCCAAAGCTTACACCCGGGGAGATCAACGAATACATGAGACAGCTTGCAGATCCCTGGGCCCTTGTCGATGACATGAAAATCGTCAAGGATTTCAATTTCCCTGATTACCTGTCGACCATTGCCTTCGTTAACAGGGTTGCCCATCTTGCCGAGGAGGAGGGACATCACCCCATTATGCATGTCTTCTTTTCCAGGGCAAGGATTGAACTCTGGACGCATGCAATTATGGGTCTTTCAGAAAATGATTTCA
>CAZVLG010000402.1:0-2567 GCA_964627835.1 uncultured Bacteroides sp. | reverse complement strand
ACTTCAGTTCCCATGGCATCCCGGCCATGACATCGACGGCATCCGCTCCGCCAACCCCGATGGCAACCATTCCCAGTCCCCCGGCATTCACCGTATGTGAATCCGTTCCGATCATCATTCCCCCGGGGAATGCATAATTCTCAAGGATGACCTGGTGGATGATGCCGGCGCCCGGCTTCCAGAACCCGATGCCGTATTTATTGGATACGGAGGCAAGGAAATCAAACACTTCCTGGTTTATTTTTCGTGAGTCCGACAGATCCTTTTCGGCTCCCTCACGCGCCAGGATCAGGTGATCGCAGTGGACGGTGGAAGGGACGGCCACCTTATCCTTCCCGGCCTGCATGAACTGAAGAAGGGCCATCTGGGCGGTGGCATCCTGCATGGCTACCCGGTCCGGGCGGAAATAGACATAATCCACTCCCCGCTGGAAGTTTTTCATGGCCTGTTCACCGTCAAGATGGGAATACAGGATCTTTTCAGCCAGGGAGAGCGGTCTTTTCAGATGGTCCCTGATCTTTTTAATTCTGGAGGGAAGATCCGCATAGGCAGAACGGATCATTTCGATGTCAAATATCATGTCTGAAAGAATTTGAAGGTTTACGATAGACCAACAAATTTAAATGTTTAAATGCATAATAGGTACTGGTAATCTATTATTTCGTATTTTTATTCTCCGGGAACAGGGCCGGGACGGATCCTGAAGATTTTAGTTTACAATTGTTTATGAAGGTATTAAATCTCCTTGCCGAAAACCTGAGGATCAGTTCACGATCCATTCGCGCGAACATGGTCAGGGCGGTCCTGACCATGCTGATCATCGGTTTCGGGATCATGGCCCTGGTCGGGATACTTACCGCGATCGACGCTATCCGCACTTCCATTACCGAGGAATTCTCCCGGATGGGGGCAAATACCTTTTCCATCGAAAGCAGGTCGATCAATGTGCATTTCGGGGGGGAAAGGGAACGGAGAAGGAACTACGACTACATATCATACCGGGAGGCGCGGGAGTTCAAAGAAACATACGAGTTCCCCGCCGAGGTTTCCATCTGGACCAGGGCCACCGGTATAGCCACCGTCAAGTATAAATCAAACAAGACCCATCCCAATATTTCGGTGATCGGGGCCGATGAAAACTACCTCAACACGGCCGGTTATGAGATCGAGGAGGGGAGGAATTTCTCGGCCGTGGAGGTACAGATGAACCGGAACTATGCACTGATCGGCAAGGGCATTGTCAGGAAGGTCTTTGATAAGAATGAGAGTCCCCTGGACAAGCTTGTCAGCATCGGCAACGGCCGCTACAAGGTGATCGGTGTCCTCAAGGAGAGAGGATCATCCATGGGAGGTGACAGCGACAACCTTTGCATTCTGCCCTATACCAATGTGCGGCAGTACTTTTCAAGGCCGAATATGCGCTATTCCATCAACGTGACACCCATTAACCTGACCCTTATGGAACCGGCTATGGGAGAAGCCGAGGCTGTTTTCAGGCAGATACGGAACCTGAGTGTCAAGGATGAATCTGATTTTCACCTCAACCGCAGCGACAGCATTGCGAACATGATGATCGAGAACCTGAAATTTGTGACTATTGCCGCCACCCTGATCGGTGTGATCACCCTTTTCGGTGCGGTCATCGGACTGATGAATATCATGCTGGTTTCGGTCACCGAAAGGACGAGGGAAATAGGCATCCGGAAAGCGATCGGTGCAAGATCCAAAACCATTAGGCAACAATTCCTTTTCGAGGCCGTTTTGATCGGGCAGATGGGGGGATTAATCGGAATCGCGCTTGGTATTCTTGTGGGGAACCTGGTAAGCATGATAGTGAACACACCCTTTTTTATTCCCTGGGCATGGATCATTCTCGGGGTGGTACTCTGTTTCGTTGTGGGTATCATTTCCGGTTATTATCCGGCGCAAAAGGCCAGCAAACTCGATCCGATTCTTGCCCTGCATTATGAATAATGAAGAAAATGTGTAAATTTAATCGATGGAAAATTTAGATATACAGCCGACTGCCAGCACACCCTTGATCAGTTTCAATGCAGCAACGGGCAAGCTGTTATTTAAAGGACGGTCGATTCCGGAGGACCCGGGAGAGTTTTTCGAGCGTATACTTCACTGGCTGGAAAGGTATTTCGGTGAGACGGACCAGGAAACCGAATTGGAGTTCCAGGTCGAATATGCAAACAGCGGTTCCTCCAAATACATCCTGGAAATACTCAAGGATGTACAGGAGTATAGTTCCGGCGGAAAGAATGTCAAGGTTATCTGGTGCTACGAAGCGGATGATGAATCGATCGAGGAGCTGGGCGAAATGTACAAGAATGCCCTGGATCTGAACTTTGAGATGAGGGAGCTGGATGAAGAAGAGTACGATGATGATCTCTGAGCGACAGGAAATCAATAAATAAAATGGGGCTGTCTCAAAAGGGGCAGCCCCTTCTTTTTTTTCTCTTTTTTGCTTGATTGATTAAAACGGCACTTCAAAATTTTCTTAAGAACAAATTTTGGCAGGTGCCTTTTTTAATCAAATCAAGCACATAATCAGGATATAA
>CAZVLG010000401.1:0-1596 GCA_964627835.1 uncultured Bacteroides sp. | reverse complement strand
TAAACGGTCATCCCGTTCGAGGTGACAACGAAGAAATCATTGATCCCGTCATCATTGGGGGTAAAAACATTGGGACAGTCAAGCGAATCCTTGACCGTTACAAGGTCCGACCACTGATCCATGCAGCCTTCGGGATGGGTCACCCGAAGCGTGCCCAGATAATCCCCCGCCTGAGGGAACCGGTGGATCAGGGCCTGTGTTTCGCCCGTCCCGCCGTCATCAAAAAGCCACTGGTAACGATAGGAAACGGTATCGATGGATTGCGGGGGACTTATAAAAACAACGGTATACAGTCCCAGTTCAAGGGAATCGGACCACAGGAACTGTGCGCTGGGACTGGAATGCACCCGGATATAATCCGGTCTTGAAAGGATGGTGTTCCCGTTGATCTCGATGCTGACCGTATAGGATCCGGCCGAATCGTAAAGTATGGTTTGATCTTCCTCCCCGGTTGCTGTCAGCCCGTTGCCGAAATTCCATACCACCGAGGTCACCGTATCAATGAATGAATCCATGTTCCGGTATGTAAAAGTAACCTCAAGGGAATCGCATCCGGATGTCGTATCTGCAAAGAAGGTGATCTGGGCCAGACCGGGAATTCCAATAAAAGAAAGAGACAGCAGGATGATATTCCTCAAAATCTTCATTTGCAGCTTATTGGCTCAAATATATTAAAATTGAGTGCAAGGTCTTATATATTCCGGGTTAATTTTTTAACAACCCTGACCTGGCTCAGGAACTCTTTTGCGAACACCCGGATCACCGTATATATGGGAATTCCCAGGATCATCCCGGGGATGCCTGCCAGGGTACCCGCAATAAGAATGGCCAGGAAGATCTCCAGGGGATGGGCCTTCACGCTTTTACCGAAAATCAGGGGCTGAAAGAGAAAATTATCGATCAGCTGCACGCATACAATGACGGCAAGCATGGACAGTACCAGGGGCAGGAGCTCGACCGAGAAATCCATCTGAAGGTTATTTGCCACACCCAGCAATATGCCGATGGAACCGCCCAGGTAAGGGCCGAGGTAGGGGATCACATTGATGAGCCCGACTATGAGCCCGATGGTCATGGCCAGCCCAAATTCGATCCCCACAATGCTCATCCCGATGGTTGTCAGGATCATCATCCCGCTCGCCTGTCCCAGAAGACCTATGAAATATCTCATCAGGAGATGCCTCACCGATTGCATGGCCTTTCGTATGGCCTGTTCCTGTTTCTGGGGGATAAGCAGGACAATGAAATCCGTGGTCAGAGATTGTTCTTTAAGCATGAAAAAAGTGATGAATGAGATGGAGAAAACGGCTATCAGCAGGTTCCCCATCAATCCGATCACCGAACCGAAAAAGTTGCTGACCACGGACAGGTTCAGTATGCTTTTGAGTTTATCGCTGATAAAGTCCTCCAGGCTGGGAACATCCTCCGTGCCGGCATTATAATTATAGTAGAGCTTTTCCGCCTTGTCAATGGGTCCTTGCAGCTTCTGTACCAGCAGGTCCGAATCGATCTGGGAGAGTTCATTTGCCTCGCTTGCTATAAGGGGAACAAAGAGCCGGAAGAACCCGAAAACCAGCAACCAGATAAGAAACAGCA
>CAZVLG010000400.1:0-7678 GCA_964627835.1 uncultured Bacteroides sp. | reverse complement strand
AGGAAAGAGATAGAATTAATGGCGCCGGCGGGATCCTATGAATCTCTTCGGGCAGCTATCCAGGGAGGTGCGGATGCCGTTTATTTCGGTGTTGAAAAACTGAATATGAGGTCAAGGTCCTCCCAGAATTTCACCATGGGGGACCTGGAAGAAATTTCCGGGATTGCCCGGGAAAACCATATTCAAACCTATCTGGCTCTTAATACGGTGATTTATAATAATGAACTGGACCTGATCAGGGAAATCATCCGGAATGCTGGGAATGCAGGGATTTCAGCAATCATTGCAGCAGACCATTCGGTCATCCGGATGGCCCGCGAAGAAGGAATGGAAGTTCACCTGTCAACCCAGTTGAACATAAGCAATATTGAATCGCTTAAGTTCTATTCCGAATTTGCCGATGTTGTTGTACTGGCCAGGGAACTTGACCTGGAACAAATTGCACACATCGCCGATGAGATCCGGAAGCAGGGGGTAAAGGGACCTTCGGGGGAACTGGTCAGGATCGAATTGTTCATCCATGGTGCGCTTTGCATGGCCATTTCAGGCAAATGTTATCTCAGCCTTCACCAGTATGGTTACCCGGCAAACCGGGGAGAATGCCTGCAGGCCTGCCGCAGATCTTATATAGTCACCGAAAAGGAAACCGGAAAGGAACTGGAGATCGACCAGGAATATATCATGTCGCCCAAGGATCTCTGCACCATTTCCTATCTTGACCGAATCCTGGCCTCAGGGGTGAAAGTTCTTAAAATTGAAGGAAGGGCCCGAAGCCCCGAATACGTAAAAACCGTAACCGAATGTTATCATGAAGCCATCCTGGACTGCGTGGGCGAAACGTTTAACAGCCAGAAAGTCAAGGACTGGGAAACTCGACTGGCAACCGTGTTCAACCGGGGTTTCTGGGATGGGTATTACCTGGGACAGGAAATGGGAGAATGGAGCGGGGTATACGGATCAAATGCTACCCGGCGGAAAATTTATATCGGGAAGGGCATGAATTACTTCAGCAAGCTGGGTGTGGCTGAATTCCTGGTAGAATCCGGACATCTTGAGACCGGTGACGAGATCCTGATAACGGGTCCCACCACAGGACTTATTGAATGGAAAATAACAGAAATGCAGGTAGATTATAAAAAAGTGAGCCGCGTGGAAAAAGGCCAGCATTTTTCCATAGCCGTGCCGGATGTAATCAGGCGTTCAGATAAGCTTTACAAGATTGTGGATGCCAGCGAAGTAAAGCATCAGTAATCAATACTTCCTCAACTCTTCGATGTAATGTTGACGGATCTCTTGAAGGTCCTCCAGTCCCATTTCCCTGGCAAAGATCCTGACCACCTCGGTTATTTCTTTCATATAGATCGCACCGACTGCAGCATCGAAACTCAGGTTGTCAAGATTGTGTTTTATGGATGTCGTGATCTCATGAAAAAGCTGCCAGTTGAGGTGGGCAGAGATCTGCAGGTAATACATCAGCGGATCCTCAAGGTCCTTAAAGATGCCATCTTCCAGTTTCTCGAGTTCAAAATGCTTTTTGATTTCAATCACACCTTCTCCCTGGATCTTCCGCTTCTTCATGAACTTCAGTCCCTCGTGCATATAGCAGGTCTGGATTTCGGGAATGATGCCATAACTTTCCAGGTTTCTTACACGGATGCAGTGGAAAAGGTCATTATTGATGCTGACCTGGGCAGAGGTACCGTCAAATGCATGCTTGAAATATTTGTGGATATTCTGGGTAATGCGCATGATGCGGACCGTGGATATCTTTTTCCTGAGCACCAGGTAAACAGCCGTTGGATTATAGCCTGAGGGCAGATTGGCTCCGTGATAACCCGGGAAGGGCTCAATCTCTTCAAGGATGAGTGTGTTTTCGAGAATATTATTGTCGAGGGTTTCCAGCTTTTCAACTTTAGCTATGTAACCCATTGTTTCTATTATCCTGTCCATGGCACAAATATAATAATTTAACTATTTATAATCTTTGTTCTTTTATTCGGTTTGCTCGAATGAAATCAAGAATTTGACCGGCAATTTCTGAAACATGAGAAATATCCTGGACAGGAAGATGGAAGACCCGGTCCTTTTCCCTTTGCTCAAGGCCGTAATTGTAGGTTTTGTCATAGTAATGCAGCACCAGTTCTGCCGTCCGGCGGGGATGGCCCGTTTTAATCCCCTCAATGGCTTCCCTGGCCATCTGGTCGCCGAGCCTGGGGCGGATCTTTTCGATGGCCTCAATCAGGTCTTTTTCAGGAAATTTTGCATAATTCCTTACCAGGTGCTCCACCCGGGCGGGAAGGGAAACATCCAGAAAAATCAGGGGAGCCGAACGGATACTCCGGTGAACCCCGGCCGGCAGCGTGTTTTTCCCAATGTTCCTGCTTTCATCTTCAACCCAGATAATGTGCGTACTGTTCATTTTATTGATTTGCCAGAAGATATCATTCTCAAATTGTTCATTGGTGTTTTGTGCTTTTTCCCCGAGGCTGCCAAAAGCAGATCCTTTATGGTGAGCAAGCATTTCAAGGTCGAGAACCTGCTCTCCGCGGTGATCCAGGGCCCGAAGAACATCGGTTTTTCCCGATCCAGTCAATCCTCCGATCACAATAAACGGGTAATCCTGATCAAGGCAGGAGAGGACATGGCGGCGAAAAGACTTATAACCCCCTTTCAGGATCAGGCTTTCAAGTCCAACAGTCTCAAAGAGCCAGGCCATGCTCGAACTTCGCATACCACCCCTCCAGCAGTGCAGCAGCAAGGTTTTATCGACGGCAATTTTAGTGGCTTCCGTGGCCAGTTTTTTCATTTTTGGACCGGCAAATTCAAGCCCCATGATCACGGCCTCTTTTTGCCCGGAATACTGGTAGGTTGTGCCCACCTTTTTTCTTTCTTCGTCTGAAAACAGCGGGATATTATGTGCCGCAGGAATATGGCCCTGTGTATATTCAGCAGGGGTCCTGACATCTATGACGGGGATGGTCTCCGCTTTCTCCAGGAAAGTCAGTATGTCCAGTCCCTCGCTCATGGATTAAACGATAATTCGGCTAGCTTGATTTGGAGCGGTTTTTTGGAAGGACGTTCCGGAGCATTTCTTCGCTTGCCGGCTTGATAAGATAACCATCAAAGCCTGCCTCCTTGGCAGCCTTTCTGGCATCGGCACTTTCAACGGCAGTTAATGCAATGATCGGTTTATCAAATCCCTGCTTTCGGATCTCGGATGCAGCCTGAAACCCGTCCATTTTTGGCATTAGCAGGTCTAAAAATACGATATCGTAATTTTTCTTTCGGACCAATTCCACAGCCTGGGCGCCATCTTCCGCCAGGTCGATTTCAAATCCAAAGCGCTTAAACAGTCCCCGGATGACTTTACGGTTGAATAGATTGTCTTCGGCGAGCAGGATGGAGAGGTTTTCACTGATCGAATCCGGTTCGGGGACCTTGTCGAGTTCGTTTTTGTCAAGCCCCGGGAAATGCCTGGAGAAAATATTCAGGAAGCGGCAAGGCTCGAAAGGCTCCTCGATGTAATAATCAATGCCGTAATCCCGGCAGACCGATTGGTTCTTCGGATCCTGTTCAGCACTAAGGAGAACCAGGACCTGGTTCTCAATGATACCCCTCCGTATCAGTTCCTCTGCAATTTGGAACCCGTCTTCTGAGGAAGAGTGGATTACCATGATCATATGCAGGGAGGGTGCCTTTTCGGTAACAAGTCCGAAAAGTGAATCCGTATTTTCTATTCGGTAGATTAGGTATTTAAATTTCATGCCAAGGTCGATCAGGGACCGAAACCGCTCATTTTCTGTCTCCTTTTCCTGGGTGAGCACAAGACAATTGATTTCATCCAGCCTCTTTACATCCTGGAAAACCAGATCTTCCTTGATGCTCTCTCCGGGGTGCAACTCCAGGGTAAAACTGTATTTCATCCCCGGATGATCGGGGCTCGTGGAAATAGTGGAAGGGGATTCCAACCAGAGCTGACCCTTCATGAGCCTGATGTGCATAGCCGCAATGGAAAGCCTTTTGAAATAGTTATCCGATTCTGCCGGAGGCCTGATCGGGAATCGATCAAGGGCAAGCATTATTTCATTGAGCTTATCTGCAGGCAGTCCACTGCCTGTATCTTCAATGTGGATCTTCAGTTTCAACAGTCCGCGGTAATGTTCCATTACCTCGGCACTGATCAGGATCCTTCCTTCATCGGTAAGCTCCAGGGCGTTTTCCGCGAGCGTAAATATTGCCTGCCTCAGCCTGAACGGGTCACCGGTAAGCTTTTCCGGAACATCATTCCGTATTTTGGTTATGATGCTTAAATTTGAGTTATTGCCCCGCAAGGGTTCAAGGGCGATATCAATCTCGGTCTTCAGGTCAAAGGGGATATCCTCCACCACAACTTTGCAGGCCTCCTGAATGGTAAAATCCATGGTGGCCTGAATAAGGTTGGACAGGAGGGCGAAGGATTTCTGAAGCTCCTCATTATTCCCTTCCGACACAAATTTTTGAACCTGTTTCAGGGGAAAGGATATTTCATCGGCCATTTTCTCGATTAATTCCGTCCTGGCCAGTTGAGAGATTTTCTCAAAATTCCTTGAGTCTTCAAATTCACTTACATCAAGGAGCAGGACGATCCTTGTTTCGATCCCTCCAATGCTGGAATCAGATTCCATCTTATAGACATACCTTGCTCCTGATTCATTGAGGAGCTGGAGCAGCTTCCCGGGTCCCAGCGCCCGTTGATAAGGGCTGTCGTCATATGACTCGTTAAGGGCATCCAGACCAAGCTCTGTATAGTTGATGTTTACGGTTGAATCATCTGGCCATAGCATTTTCCTGGCCGCTCTGTTCATCAGGCGTACACTCCCGTCAGGATTGACAAATAGCAATCCCAGGGGAAGAACATCCACCGTTTTGAGCATGGATTCTTCTGAGAATTTCCGGTTTTGAAGCTGTTCCGATTTCACATTGACCGCCCTGAAATGTATATAGAGAAGCAGGGCAAGAAGCAAAAGGCTGCAAAGCGTGATCACGATGATCTTGATGATGATCGATTGCAGGAACAATCCCGTTTTAATAGAGAATAATATTCCAAGATCCCTTTTAACGATTCGAACCGGGGAATAAACCGAAACCACCCGGGTCGGAATGCTGTCAACCAGTATGGTATGAACAAGGAATCCTTCGGTTTCCTCAAGAATGTCAGAGCCGATGCGTCTTAAATCACCTTCGGGAATGACAATATCTGTCTTTGAACTTGCTATGAGTTCAGCTTCATCGCTGATCAGGCATTGCCATAAAATCTCATCCAGGGCGTAGCGTTTAAAAATACCATTGATAAAGCGTGTAAAGTCCAGGTCCACCAGGATGTTGGATTGAACGATCCCTTCATCATCAAATCCGGGGATGCAAATAAGGTATTGATCCCCGTTTTGAATAAGCTGCTCGCGCTCATTCAAGGCTACCTGTTGCTGAGATTCGTAATAATCCGAAACGAAATTATTATTATTATCGAGGATCAGGCTGTAAACGTTGCTGTGGTTGTCATAAACAGTGATCTTATTGATCAGGTTGTGGTATCCGGTGTAAAGCTTTTGGAGGTTTGTCGATCCGCGCTTTTTTATTTCTTCATCGCTGAAAAGCCGGGAGAAGTCATCCTGGTAGGGGATGGAATTAAGCTCGTTTTCAAATCGCAGCCCTTCCTGTTCAATTGTATTCCCGCATAGCTGAGTTTGACGTGTGAGGAGTTCTGTCTGGAATTCAAGCTGCTGGTTGAAGATTGTGAAATAAAGCACCGTATTGATACCGATAAACACAAAGACACTGATCAATATGAAAATAAAGGTCCGGTTCATTCCGCTGAAAATTACCACAAACAATGCTATTAACCAAATCGGGAATTACCTGTATTTGGAAGCATTTTTCTGCTCCTCAAGCAGGTTTAGGTAGCTGTTGTACCTTGACACACTGATCTCTCCTGATTCAATTGCCTGGATCACAGCACAATCAGGCTCATTCACATGGATGCAGTTATGGTATTTGCATCGGGCAGAAACCCTGAAGATTTCAGGAAAGTAATGAAACAATGGTTCATTTTCCATATCCGTCATGCCAAATCCCCTGATCCCCGGAGTATCTATGATGTATCCTCCCTGGCTGAGTTCGAACATTTCCGCAAAGGTGGTGGTGTGTTTTCCGGATTTATGATAACCGGAAATTTCAGTAGTCTTTAATTTCAATCCCGGTTCAATTGCATTAATAAGTGTGCTCTTACCCACGCCTGAATTTCCGGCGATCAGGGTTACTTTTCCCTTTAACAGATCCTTAATACGGTCTATATTAATCCCCTCGGTTGCAGAACATTCAATACAGGAATAACCTGCAGACTTATAAATTTCCTTCCACTCCTTCAGTATTCCCTTTTCATTTGTCCCGTAAAGGTCCACTTTATTGATAAGCAGAATGGAAGGAACATTATAGGCTTCAGCAGTGACCAGGTAACGGTCGATGAATTCCGGGTAGGTTAGCGGGTGGGTCACGGTCACCATCAATAGCAAGCGGTCTATGTTTGCGGCAATGATCTGGTATGATTTGGAAAGTTTGGCAGATTTCCGGATGATGTAATTCTTTCTTTCATCCACCCCGGTGATCCTGCCGATCTGCTCTCCTTTTTCCAGGCTGAACTCTACCCAGTCTCCAACGACCACCGGGTTGGTGCTTTTAAGGTCTTCCAGGCGGTACTTCCCCACCAGCTTGCATTTGACCGGGATGGATCCGGAAGCACGGATGGTATAGGTACTTCCGGCAGATTTTATGACGAGACCCTTGCCTTGCATGATACAGGATTACAAAAGTAAATATTCTGCCTATCTTTGGCTGCAAATGAAAAAATCTTTTCATGAAGCGGATCGTATCCTATAATCTTAACGGCATCCGTTCCGCCCTGAATAAGGGATTGTTTGAATGGTTTGCAGAATCATCCCCTGACGTTCTATGCATTCAGGAAACCAAGGCCCAGCCCGACCAGGTAGAACTTGAGGCATTCCGAAAAATGGGATACCGGGATTACTGGCATTCGGCCGAGAAAAAAGGCTATTCAGGCGTCCTGATCCTTACCAGGGAAAAGCCCGATCACGTGGAGATCGGAATGAGGAATCCCCGATACGATGCAGAGGGGAGGGTTATCCGTGCCGATTACGGGGAACTATCGATTCTGGATGTATATATACCATCGGGGACTACCGGGGATATCCGGCAGGAAATCAAAATGGCATTCCTGGATGAGTTTCTCAATTATCTGAATGAGCTTCGTAAATCCAAACCAAAACTTCTGGTATGCGGGGATTTCAATATTGCACACAATGAAATAGATATTCATAATCCGGCCGGGAACAAGAACAATTCAGGATTCCTGCCCGAAGAAAGGGCCTGGATGGATAAGTTTGTCGCTCACGGGTATATAGATACCTTTCGTCATTTCAATAAGGAACCGAATCACTATACCTGGTGGGATTTAAAATCAGGAGCCAGAGAAAGAAACGTGGGCTGGAGGCTTGACTACTTCTTTGTCAGTGAAAACCTGTTGCCTTCAGTTTCAAGGGCATTTATCATGCCCGAGGTGATGGGCTCTGACCACTGTCCGGTGGGCATCGTATTGAAAATACCTTAACCCGGCGACAAAGCCTCC
>CAZVLG010000399.1:0-8347 GCA_964627835.1 uncultured Bacteroides sp. | reverse complement strand
CACGCACGCACACCCCCCCCTCCCACCCACCCACCCCTCACCCCCACCCCCCCCCCACCCACCCACACCCACTCCTTCATGGGGATATAGCTCAGTTGGCTAGAGCGCGTGACTGGCACTCACGAGGTCAGGGGTTCGACTCCCCTTATCCGATTTGCTCTATAGAATATGAATTATTTTGTGATACTGTGATATAATCAGCGTATCACATTGTGTGCTACAAATAAATAAAGCAGCTATAGATGTCTGTATAACTTCCTGATTATGTGGTGGAGATAAGGGGAGTCGAACCCCTGACCTCGTGACTGCCAGTCACGCGCTCTAGCCAACTGAGCTATATCCCCATGAAGGAGTGGGTGTGGGTGTGAGGGGGGGGGGTGGGTGTGAGGGGAGTGTGGGTGTGAGGGGGGGGTGTGCCTGCTTGAAATGCGGTGCAAATATATAAAAAAATCAATATTTATTGGGTTTCAGATGTATTGTTTTCCATCAGGAATCCGCCTGTCAGGCGGGTCAGGGCGGTGCGGGAACCGATCAGGTTGTAAATGGCTTCCAGCCTGCGCAGGGCGGAATTCAGGTAGATTAATTGTATGTCCCTATACTCAAAGGAGGTGATCGCACCCGTGCGGAATTTTTCATCGGCAATGGACATGTTCAGCTCGGCTGCTTCCAGGCTTTCGTCCGCCACTTCAAGCAGGGCGATCCGGATGCTGTAGAAATCATAGAGGTTCAGCAGCTCGTTCATCAGGGCATGTTCCATCTGGTCGATCTCAACCGTTGCCACTTCTTCGTTGATCCTGGCTACCTCAATGGCTCTCTTACGGGTGCCCCCGGTATAGATATCCCAGGAAAGACGGAGGTTGCCGTAAGCTGACAGCGCATCCGTACTTCCGATGAATTGAACCGAGCCAATGTTTTCGTCCAATCCGGTTGCCAGGCTCAGGGAAGGATAGAGAGCGCTTTTTTGCAGGTTGATCTCCTTTTTCTGCAACTGCAGGTTGGTATACTGGTTCTGCAGGGTCCGGTTATTGGCCATCATCTTCGTACTGAGGTCTGCAAGCACATATGCCGTGGTATCGGGTTCAAAGGGTTCGGGGAAGTCCCACTGTACAGCCGGTTCGATCCCGAGCAGAAAATTCAGATTCCGGACGGCATTGCGGACCTGCACTTCCTGCGTCATGAACAGGGCTTTGTCGTTGAGGTATACATTCTTAGCCTGGAGAACGTTATAGGTGACGGTACCGCCAAGGCTGTGACGGGCCGTTTCATAATCGTAGCGGTCTCTGGAAAGTTTCATCAGGGTCTCCAGTACTTTAAGGCTTTCCTGTTGAAGCAATACATTATAGTAGGCCATGACCACATCCTCGATTGTGTTTTCAACAACGACCCCCAGCCTTCCTTGGGCAAGATTTTCAAGTTCCTCAAGCTTTTCCTTTGTAAAATTTACCCTGAAACCATCGAAAAGGGTCCAGTTCAGGCCGATGCCCGCGTAAAGCCTGTTGGTCGATTCGCTGTCGGTGAAGTTGTAGGTATTGGTTGAGCTTGCATCAAAGCCAATGCCCGGATACCGGCCGGCAGTTCCCCAATTATTGTTGATCCCGGCAATTTCCGCATCGGACCTGGAGATCAGGATCCCATAATTGTATTCCAGTGCCATTTCAATGGCAGCAGAAAGGCTAAGCTCCTCAGGCTGTGCACTTGCCGACGGTGAAGGCAGAAGCAGAACGAGGAGTAGGCAGTATATCGGTTTAAATCGGTTCATCCATGGAGTTTTAATCACCGGTCAGCTTTGACTTTCGAATCGCTTCTTCTCTCCCGTTGGCTTCATGCATCAATTTCCTGCGGTGGTAGATAAGGGCTATTTCAACATCTTCACGTTCCGGCATTTCACCGGTCCATAATTTCCTGAAATACACCCTGACATCATTCAGGAGCATGATGAGTATGGGAAAGAAGATCAGGATAAAGACCGTTCCGATGGCAACCCCGTATGCAAGGCTGATGGCCATGGGTATCAGGAACTGGGCCTGTACGCTTTTTTCAAGGATAATCGGAAAGAGCCCGACTGTTGTAGTTATGGAAGTCAGGATGATGGGGCGAAGCCTTACTTTACCTGCCTCCAGCACGGCCTCTTTGACCTTTTTACCCTGTACCAGGAGCCCGTCATACTTGGCCAGGAACACAATGGCATCGTTGATGATCACCCCGGTCAGGGCCACCATTCCCCAGAGGCTCATCAGGGAAAGGGGTTTGCCATGGATCCCGTGACCCCAGAACACCCCGAGCATTGATAGCGGGATCATGGCAATGATTATAATGGTCTGGTTAATGCTCCGAAAATGAAGGATCAGGACCAGGACAATGATGATAAAAGCCACGCTGAAGTATTTATAAACCTTTACAATTGCTTCCCTGCTGTACCTCTGCTGGCCGTGGTACAGGTAACGAATGCCCGCATATTGTGAAAGCAGGTCCGGCATGATGTTCCGTTCGATGTCCTCCAGGATCTCCGGTACCGAAGCATAGGGATCCACAGTTTCGGCTTCGACCCGGATCTCCCGGTTTCCATTGTAGCGGTTAATGGCCACCGGTCCGCGTTCCATGTGATAATCGGCCAATTCATTCAGCGGGTAAATCCCTGAAGGGGTCTTGATCTTCATTTTTTCCATCTGCCCGATGGTAAGCCTGTCTTCTTTCGGGTACCGCACCCAGATCCTCAGTTCATCCCGCCCTTCCTGAAGCCGCTGTGCCTGTCCCCCATAAAAACCCTGCCTGACCTGCCTGGCAATGGATTGTTCATCGAGTCCCAGGAAATACGCTTTCGGCTTCAGGTCCAGCCTTATCTCCTGCTTGCCCAGGGCAACGTTTTCATTGATGTCCTTAAGCTGGGGCATTCCTTCCAGCCGGTACATCATGTAATTCTTGGCTTCTTCCAGTTCAACCAGGTTCTTGGACATCAAACCGATGGATACCGGTGACCCCCAGCGGTTCCTGCCGCCAACGGTGTATTTCATGGCTTCCGGAACCGGGCCGATCTTGGCCCTTACCATATTGGCAATATCGAAACCTGCGATGGAAAGTCCCTCAAGATCCCGCGGATATACCCGTATATTCCCTGCATGCGCACCGGACTCCTGTCCGCTAAAAGCGGATCCCACACTGGTTTGTACCCTTTCAAGGATGTCTTCCTCCTCGCCCAGGTCTTCCTTTAGGTCCTCGTTCACTTCCCAGATGGCTTTTTCAAATCGCTGCAGAAATTCAATGGTCTGTTTCTCCCCGTCCCCGGGAGTGAATGCTACATTCAGCTCAAAACTGTCGAAATCGACCGAAGGGAAATAGGTATTCTTGATGTATCCGCCCAGGTAGAGTCCAATGGTGATCAGGAACAATGCGATCGGGATGGCGATCACAGCATGTCTCCAACGCACAAGCCACAACAGCATATGATGGTAGATCCGGTCACGGAGCCAGATTATGAACCATTCGAAGTATTTCCTGATACCCCTTGCCTTGGCCTCCAGGCTGCGGCGGCTGAGAACCCTGGGATTGGCCAGATGTGCGGGAAGCACAAAAAAGGCTTCAACCAGGGAAAAGACAAGACTGGCGATGACCACGACCGCAAGATGCAGCATCCCCTCCATGGTGGTACCGGCCAGAAATAAAAGGGGTGAAAAGGCAATGACGGTGGTGGTGACCGAGGTCAGGACGGCCGGGTATACTTCCATCGTGCCGTCAATGGCAGCACGCGAGGGACTCTTCCCCCCCTCAAAATGCAGGTAAATGTTCTCTGCAATTACTATCCCGTCATCCACCAGGATCCCGATCACCAGGATCATTCCCATCAGGGACATCATATTGACGGTGATGCCGTAAAAGAATGCAAAGATGAACATGGCCAGGAAACTGAAGGGTATGCCCCAGCTCACCCAGAGTGAAAGCCGGATGCTGAGGAACATGGAAAGGCAGAGGATCACCAGTGAAAGGCCCATCAGCCCGTTCCTCGTCAGCAGCTTGAGGCGGCTGTCCAGGATGTCCAGGAACGCCCTGGCCATGCCCAGCCTGACCCCAGCATTCCTTTCATTGAAATCCTCCATGTAGTCCCTTGCGAATTTCGTGATCGCTTCAAGGTCTTCCTCCGGTAGTTTTTCTACCCGAATCCATACGGCTGTCCGGCCATTTATCCAGGATTTGTTGGAGGTGTCGGCGAATTTCTTCTTTACTTCTGCCACATCCCGTATCCGGAGATATCCCCCGTCCGGCTGTCCCCGGAGGATGATGTTGCCGATTTTATTCGGGTCGGTGGAACGGGACCGAAGCCGTATCAGCAACTCTTCATCGTCGGATTTTATTTCTCCGCCCGATACGTCCTGATTGTTCGCCTGGATGGCCCGGATGATGTCGTCGAAGGTCAGGTTGTACCGGAGCAAAACTTCTTCCCGGGCCTCTACGGATATCTCGGGCTGTGGATATCCCCTGAGGTCGATCTGACTCATGACGCCAGAGTTGAAAAAATCCTCTTCGATCCGCTGTGCATAGGCTTTAAGGGTCATCAGGTCGACATCGGCGCCTTCCACAGGGGTAAGGCTCATATAGAGGGCCGATGCCCTTGACCTTCTTTTTGAAACGATGGGCCTTTCCGCCGCGGAGGGAAGGGATGAGATCCCATCCACCGCATTCTTGACTTCGATCAATACTTCGTCGATGTCGTATTCTCCCGTGGTTTCAACGGAGACCGAGGACCTGTTCTCGACGGAGGTCGAGGTAATTTCCTTGATGCCGATGAGTCCCCTGACAGCTTCTTCGATGCGTGAGGTAACTCCTTCTTCCATTTCAATCGGAGAGGCGCCGGGATAAAAAACGGAAATCGTGATGAAACGGCTTTCCGTTTCAGGGAAGAAGGACTTTTTGAGGTGGAGATAGGAATAGACACCGCCGAGGATTACAAAAAGGATGACCAGGTTGGCATAGATTGGATACTGAACAAACTTCTCAACGATTTTTCTCATCTTCCGGGATCTCTTTCTTATTGATTCTGGTCAGCCTTTTTCCGGGTTTTCCTTTTTTCGTTTTTGGTTTTCTTTACCGCGGAGGCGGAGCCTGCTGATCCAGGATTCTCTGCAAAATTTGCCGGTTGGCCGGAAACTGCCTGTCCCTCTCCCAACTGCTCAACAAGTGTGCCTTCCAGCACATTGATGAGCGGCTGCATAACCAGGATCTCCCCCTCGTCAACCCCATTGAACAACAGGGTTTTCTCATTCACCTTCATGATATTTATCGTTCGCTTTTCCAGCCGCTCACCAACAATAACAAATACTTCGTTGGTATTGAATACAATGTTGCGGGGAACCTCCATGACATCATCCACCGGATGACCCGGGAATTCCGCCCTGTAATATTCACCGGCAAGAAGGGTTGGGGAACTATGGTTTTTAAGCAGAACGAATATTCCCTGAGATTGTGTGTTGGGGTCCACAAACTGGTTCTTGCGGATGACCGTCCCGGACCACATCAACCCGCGGCGGTCGGAATGCACCTTAACCTTGTCCCCGATCCTGATCCATTCCGCGTCGAAGCGGTCAAGCGGGACTTCCAGTTCAAGCACATCGGTTCGTATGGCCCTGGCCACACGGCCACCCGCGTTGGTATAGGATCCTACCTCCAGGCTGACTTCAGTAAAGGTCCCCGTAAAGGGAGCGATAGTGGTTCTCCTGCTCAACTGCAGTTCATCCCTGCGGATGGTATAATACTGGCTTAGCACATTCCGGCTGGTGAGGAAGATCTTCAACTTCTCATCTTCGATTTCCGGGAACAGGGGAAGCGGGTCGTCAAGGGATATGGAGGAGAAAAATTCCAGGTATTTTTCCTCGTATTGGGGAAAATCAATCCTGATATCCGGAAGCAGGTTTGCCAGGGTGTTCAGGAACTGGCTTTTGCTTGCTTTCAGGGTAAGGGCAGCTTCATCCGGGTAAATCACAAACAGTACATCCCCCTCGGAGAATCGGGTGCCTTTTTTCAGGGAAACCTCTCCCTGCTGTATCCTGCCGGCAGCTTCAGCAACAATATCCACCTCGGCAACCGAGGTCATCCGGCCCGGGGCGGTGACGGGAGATACCACCCGGCTGTATTTGACCGGTTGTGCTTTTACATATCTCTTGGCTTCGATGGGGGGAGTACTTCTCAGATCTTCTTTCTGTGCTGCCAGGAACCGCATCAAACCATAGGCAAGTCCCACAATAAAAATAAATGCTGCAACAACGACGATCCTCCTATCAATTCTTCTCATTGGACTCAATTAGCTGAACAGACTGATGACAAAACTGCTAAATAAAAAGCACGTAAAGTTAAACTTATATGTCAAAATTGTTCAATTTTCCTCTATGCTAAAAAAAATTAGACTGCATCCCGGCAAAAGGGTTTAATCCCCCGAGGGAAACACGCTCCGTAAAACGCGCATGAAATTAATCGATATTTTATTAATAACATGTTAAGAATCTGCTAAATGTCTCCTTCATCAATATCCTGGGACTCTCCATCGGGCTGGGCTGTGTTTTTATTATACTGCTCTATGTGCGGAACGAATTTTCCTACGACCGGTACCATTAAGACGGTAAATACATTTTCAGGGTTGCCCTGAACCGGATCTATCCGGATGCCCAGGTCAAATACCCCATTATCCCTCATAGCGTGGGACCGACCATGCTACAGGATTTTCCGGAAGTCGAGGCCTGTACCCGGATCATGAAATTCCCGGGGGAGATCCCAGCGAGATCCTGCTTTCCGAATCAACCGTAAAAAAGTATTTCGGCCAGGAGGAGGCAGTAGGGAAAACCCTGAACATTGTCGGGTTCCAGGAAGTACTTGTCGCCGGTGTATTTGAAGATCTGCCGGAAAATACACACCTGAAATTCGATATCATTTTACTACCAAAGAAGAGATGAATGAGGCGGTACCCTGGATTCCAATTTCCCCTGGATCCATCACATCGTCCAGCCTTTGCGGTATTTATGCCTGATCAGTTCCTCGGTAAATGCCTTTGCGTTGATCGCATCGGTGTACTGAAAATCAAATTTTGGATCCCCGTCAATGACTTCAAACCTGGAAGACTTCATGATCTTGATGGTATCGGTATCCCCGATATTGGTGAAGCTCATATTCTTTCCATCCCAGTGAAGTTCTTTTTTCAGGTCCTGCAGGCGAACCGCGACAACTCCCATTACCACCATTTCGTTCAGGGGACCCGCATAAGCGAAGTTTGAGCTGGCTTCCAGCCTGTTTTCCGGGCTTTCCTTGCAAGCCCTCACCCAATCCATGAAATGATCCTCTTCTTCCCCGGTCCCAATCCTTCTCAGGCTTGGAGCAGGCCTCTGGTAAGCCGCATCCAGGGACAGCGGAAGCAGGAAGGGGTTCCGGGCATAGGTGCCGCACATGAGTTTTCCTTTGCTGCCGATGAACATGCATCCCCCGTTATGATCCCTGCCCAGGATCTCCCCGGCCGGATGGTCTTCCGGACGTGGCGGAAGTAATCCGCCATCCCACCAGGTTACCTTTACTTCAGGCATTTTTACCTTCATGTATTTCTCCCTGGCCGGGAAGGTGTAGGAAACAACTTCAGCCGTCGGTGCGCATTCGGTATTAAACTGGGTTGAACTTCCCTGTACCTTGGTCGGGTATTCCAATCGAAGGGCCTTAAAGATAGGATCCAGGATATGGCAGGCCATGTCACCCAGTGCTCCGGTGCCATAATCCCACCACCCGCGCCAGTTCCAGGGATGCAGGATGCTGTGGTAGGGTTTCATTTTAGCCGGACCGATGAATAGATCCCAATTCAGAGTGTCCGGTGGCCATTCCCCTACGGCAGGACGTTCCAATCCCTGCGGCCAGATCGGCCGGTCGGTCCATGCATGTACCTCCCGGATTTCCCCAATGGCCCCATCCCAGATCCATTCACAAATCTGTCGTATGCCCTCCCCTGAGTTACCCTGGTTCCCCATCTGTGTAGCTACCCTGTATTCCCTGGCAACCCTTGTCATCTCACGTGATTCCCAGACCGAATGGGTAAGGGGTTTTTCGCAGTACACATGTTTCCCCAGCTTCATGGCATTGATCGAAACAATGGCATGGGAATGATCGGGGGTTCCCACAACAACCGCATCAATGCTGTCTTTCATCTCATCAAGCATTACCCTCCAGTCCCAGAACTTCCTAGCATCCGGAAATTCTGCGAAAGTCCCGGCTGCATATTTCCAATCCACGTCGCATAAAGCCACGATGTTTTCGCTCACGAGACCCTTGATGACCCCGCCGCCGCGTCCGCCAACGCCGACACCTGCTATGTTGAGTTTATCGCTGG
>CAZVLG010000398.1:0-7562 GCA_964627835.1 uncultured Bacteroides sp. | reverse complement strand
TACCAAGAACATCAAGACAACCATTTATGAATGTCTTGTGGATGAGGTCGATCCCTCGAAGATTATCCTGAATTCGGAGATCGAGGGATTGGATATCCTGCCCTCAAGCATTGACCTGGTAGGCGCGGAGATCGAGATGCTGAACCTTCCCAAGCGTGAAAAAATGCTGCGCAAGGTGATTGCGATGGTCAAGGATGCGTATGATTTTGTCCTGATCGATTGTTCCCCGTCTCTGGGACTGATAACGGTTAATGCACTGACAGCAGCCGATTCGGTGATCATACCGGTTCAATGTGAATATTTTGCGCTCGAGGGACTGGGGAAGCTTCTCAATACGATAAAGATCATCCAGAACAGGTTAAACCCTGATCTGGAGATCGAAGGATTTCTCCTGACCATGTACGATTCCAGGCTGCGCCTCTCGAACCAGGTGGTAGATGAAGTGAAGAAGCACTTCCAGCAAATGGTTTTCGAGACCATTGTTCAGCGGAATATCAAGCTGGGTGAAGCCCCGAGTTTCGGGAAACCTGCTATTCTCTACGATGCTGACAGCAAGGGAGCCGTAAGCCATCTTAACCTGGCCAGGGAATTGATGCAGAAGAATGACAAGACCCTTATAAAGAGCGCCGAAAAAATAATTGAATAAACAGGGATATGGCACAAAAAAATGCTTTGGGAAGAGGGTTGGGAGCACTCATCGATGATGCAGACCGCGAAAAAGTGGCACAGGCGGCAGCCATGAAAGAAATCGATATCGAGAACATCGAGGTTAACCCATTCCAGCCCCGGAAGAATTTTGACGAAGAATCGCTGCGCGAACTGGCCAGTTCCATTCGTGAGATCGGGATCATACAACCCATTACCGTACGCAAAGTGAACGGAGACACCTACCAGATGATCACGGGCGAACGAAGGTTCAAGGCAGCCATTATGGCGGGACTGGAAACCATCCCTGCATATGTCAGGGTGGCGGAAGACCAGAACATGCTCGAAATGGCCCTGGTTGAGAATATTCAGCGGGAAGACCTGGATTCGATTGAAGTTGCGATCAGTTACCAGCGGTTGATAGAAGAAGTGAACCTTACCCAGGAAAACCTGAGTGAACGCGTGGGGAAAAAACGCTCTACCATTGCCAATTACCTGCGCCTGCTCAAGCTTCCGGCAGAAATACAGCTCGGGATCCGTGACCGCCTGATCAGTATGGGGCATGCCCGAGCCCTGGTCAATATACCGGACCCCAACGTGCAGCTTGAGGTATACCAGAAAATTATCAAGGACGACCTGTCTGTCCGCCGTGTTGAGGAACTGGCCAGACGCATCATCAATGCGCGGGGTCCCCGGCAGTCCCCGGAAAAGAAAGACCCGAAGGATGCCGCATACTCTGAATTGAAGCAACAGCTCTCCCGGTTTTTTGGCGCCGACATTGATTTTCACAGGAACAATAAAGGTTCCGGCCGTATCGTTATACCCTTTGCATCGGACCAGGATCTGGAAAGAATCCTCTCCACGCTGGATCGTATGAACGAAAAATAATACAGCACGGACTGCCCATCACCGAAAAAATAAGGATCCGACCTGCCATTTTGTTTGCCATAATGGCAATCTTCTGCCTGCATGTAACGGCGCAGGAATCAGAATTCAAGATTGTACAGGCAGACACCGTCGCGCTAGATACATTTCTGATCGACCATCCACCGGCAAAAGCAGCCATGTATTCTGCCGTTTTTCCCGGGATGGGGCAGATTTACAATAAAAAATACTGGAAACTGCCGCTGGTTTACGGTGGACTTGTGGGATTCGGTTATGCCGCCATCTGGAATTCAAGGCAGTACAGGTATTATTTTGATCTTTACAAATTCATGACCGACAATGGCTATCAGGAATGGGAGGGCAGGACACTGCTTGAAGTGGAATATTATAAGGATTCCCACCAGCGTTATAAAAACCTCATGATCATCCTTACCGTCGGATTCTATGCGCTGCAGATCGTGGATGCAAGCGTGGATGCGCACCTGATCGATTATGACATCAGCGATGATATTTCGCTGAGGGTGGACCCCGTGCTGCTCGATTCCCCGGCTTTTACCTCTGCCATACCGGCTGGCGGCCGAAATTCAGCTACTTTCGGCCTCCGCTGTTGCCTAAGTTTCTAGAAATCCCTTATTTTGTGCTTTCGTAAATACGCTGCCATGTATCGTACCCTTTTTTTATCCCTTTTGATCCCTGCACTCATGACACCGCTTCATGCAGCTTATAAGGATCTGGATTCGGTTCAGGTCAGGCTGGATGAACTCAGCCTCTCAGACAGCCTCGAGATAGACCAGGTGTACAGGGTTTTCGAGACGAATCTGGACAGCCTGGTCAATCTGTGGTATGTCGAGAACGGCATGGCAGCGGAACCGGATTCTGCATGGTATGCTGAGACAGATTCAATGAACCGGCATTTCCCTGATTCCATATATATTGAGAGGCTGTCCCGCCTGCCCTCAAAGGTAGACCTGACCTATAATCAGTATGTGAGGCACTACATCCACATGTATACCGGAAAACGCCGCGAACTTGTGGAAGTACTGCTCGGGCTTTCGAATTATTATTTCCCTGTTTTTGAGGAGATATTCGATTATTACAATATCCCGCTGGAATTGAAATATTGTTCCATCATAGAGTCTGCCCTTAATCCCAGGGCTGTCTCACGTGCCGGGGCTACAGGGATCTGGCAGTTTATGTATGGCACCGGAAGAATGTACGGGCTCACCATTAACAGCCTGGTGGATGAACGGCGGGATCCGGTGAAATCAACCGATGCAGCAGCCCGGTTTATGAAAGATCTATACGGGATCTATGGAGACTGGCTCCTGGTTATCGCCGCCTACAATTGCGGTCCCGGAAACGTCAACCGGGCCATCCGCAGATCAGGCGGCAAAAAGGACTTCTGGGACATTTATTATTTTCTGCCCAGGGAGACCAGGGGACACGTACCTGCCTATGTTGCGGCTACCTATACCATGAATTATTACAGGGAACACGGTCTTTCTCCAAGACCACTCGAACTCCCCCTTCCGGTTGATACCATCATGGTGAAGGATAATCTGCATCTTGACCAGGTTTCCCATGTGCTGGGGGTTTCGAAAAAAATGCTGCGTGATATAAATCCCCAGTATAAATGGGACATCATACCCGGAAAGGAAAAACCCTACGCCCTGAAGATCCCGGTGGAATACTCCACGCAGTTCATAGACCTGGAGGATTCCATATTTGCCTGGAACGATTCGGTTTATTTCAACCCGAAGGATCGTACCAAATCCCCTTCCCATTATACATCCAATTACGTACCCGAAGCGCCTTCCCCCAATATGGTCAGGCTGAGCTATACCATTAAATCCGGGGATAACCTGGGGTATATTTCGGAATGGTACGATGTCCGGGTCTCTGATCTGAAATACTGGAACAATATCTATGGTTCAACCATTCGTGCGGGTAAGAAACTGATTGTGTTTGTACCGAAAAGCAAGGCAGATCATTACCGGAAAATCGATGCCATGAGTTTCGCCGAAAAGCAGCGCAGCATAGGCAAAGAAGTTGCTGAGCCGGAAAGAGCAGATGTAAAGGTACTCCCGGGCAGGGACGAAGACTATGTTTTGTATGAGATAAAATCCGGTGATACCCTGTGGGATATTGCGAATAAATTCCCGGGTGTCACGGATAGCGACCTGATCAGGTTGAATGACCTGGGTGACGGGAATAATATTAAACCGGGCATGGTGATCCGGATCAAGCCCAAAGGATAATCGAAGTGCAACCACCAAGAATTCTGACATTTGTTTTCTCTGTGCTCGCCATCCTCTTTATCCTGTCAATCGTTTTCCCGGAGGATGGCATCAGGATCAATGAAAACATCACCCTGCATTACATCACCCTGGATGAAATCCTTGGCCGGGACAGCGTTCAATATGCCGATATTTCTGCCATTCTGAGCAGCAGCCAGGCGATCAGCGATTCGGCATACCTGGCCATGCTTGAAACGGTCCCGGAGGAATCCGGCATGCAGGATACCGTCCGGGCCAACGAAGACAGCCTGAAATTAAGGATCCATCCCATCGAATATCCGGAGGGGGACAGCACCCTGCTGTACCCGTTCTTTCGCAAGATGCGAAGGTTGAGGCAGACGGGGGATAAACTCAGGATCATGCATTACGGGGATTCCCAGATCGAAGGCGACCGCATAACCTCATTTATCCGTTATAAACTTCAGGAACAATTCGGAGGATCGGGGATCGGGATCCAGCCGCTCGCTCAGCTTTACGGGTATCAGCTTTCGCTTATCCATACGGTTTCCGACAGCTGGCAGCGGTATACGGCTTTCGGGAACGTTGATACCACCCTCGGGCATAAGCGCTACGGTGCCCTTGGATGCTTTGCCCGCTTTTCGCCCTACCCCGACAGCATTACAGGCGATACAGATACCCTCCTGGCCGAGGCCTGGGTCACCCTTGAGCAATCCCGGCGGACCTATCGGCGGACCAGGATGTTCAGGGAATGCCAGCTGTATTACGGGAATGCCACACAGCCGGTCTATTTCGAGGTGTATTCCGACGGTGCGCTCTATGACGTAGACTTTCTGGAAGTGTCCGAGGGACTGCGGATCAAGTCCTGGAGCTTCGAGGAGACGCCCGAAGAACTCAAGTTCCAGTTCAAATCTGCCTGCAGTCCCGATTTTTACGGGATCGCACTTGATAATGACTGGGGACTCTGCGTCGACAATGTCCCCATGCGGGGCAGCGCTGGACTGATTTTCAGCAAAATGGACGACGAGCTCCTGAAGCAGATGTATGACAGCCTCAATGTCAAATTATTGCTGCTCCAGTTTGGCGGGAATGTCGTACCCTATATTTCTGAAAACTACAGCCATTATGAGAAGTGGTTCTACAGGGAGTTGTCCCATCTTAAATCCCTGGTACCTGACCTTTCCATCATTGTGATCGGTGTTGCCGACATGTCCATGAAGCAGAAAGATAATTTCGTAAGCTATCCCAACCTGGAGAACATCAGGGATGCCCTGAAAAATGCTGCTTTCAGGGCAGATTGTGCGTTCTGGGACATGTACAGTGCCATGGGGGGGTACAACTCCATGCCCAGCTGGGTCTATGCCGAGCCTCCCCTGGCCAGCTCTGATTTCGTCCATTTCAACGAGAGAGGGGCCAGGGTGCTTGCCGAGATGTTTTACAATGCGTTTATGCACGATTACAATGCCTATGTCCTTTCACTCCACTAGGTCATTTCTGCTGTTTGTCTGGGGACTGCTGTCGGGCCTGCCCATATTCTCACAAACATCAGACTACCCTTATCTTCCCCATGACTATGATTTTATTTATTACGATTCAAACCGATTTGTTTTCCCGGGCAATCATGATTCATGGGGAGGATTCATGGCCGGATTCAGCCAGCTCGTAAGGACTGGAGAAGGCCAGCTATCCATTGTGCACATTGGCGGTTCCCATATACAGGCCGATATCTATCCCGACAGGATCCGAAGCAGGCTCCAGAGTTTCCAGCCCGGAAGCAATGCCGGCCGTGGGTTGATATTCCCCTATTCTGTGGCAAAAACCAACAATCCCTCCAATTACCGGGTTGAATACAGCGGGAGCTGGGCATCATGCAGGAATACACAGGGCCAGGAGAATTGTGTCCTGGGACTCACAGGCATTTCCGTGAGCACCCTGGATACTTCCGCTTCTATCCGTATCAGTTTTCCGGAATCGAACAGCATTTCCTATGATTTCAACCGGATAAGGGTATTTTTTCTGGAAGACAGCCTTTCCTACGAATGCAGCCTTTATTCGGAATCTGCGATCCGGGGCATTGAGCATGGCAACAGGGGAATCATCACCTGGAGGCTCGAAGAGTACGCCGACAGCCTGGAGCTCAGACTGGTCAGGAGTAACAGCCGCCAGGAAAGATTTACCCTTTACGGGATCAGCCTGGAGACAGATGACCCGGGACTGATATACCATTCGATCGGGATCAACGGGGCAAAGATCCCTTCCTTCCTGGGATGTGCCCTGCTGCCGGAACATCTCGCGGCCCTGTCCCCGGACCTCGTGATCCTTTCCCTGGGCACCAACGATGCCTACACACGCTACTTCAATCCACAGACCTATAAACAGAATTACGATACCCTGATCCGGGAGATCCTGTCTGCTGCACCTGGGACCAGCATCCTGCTTACAGTCCCGAATGATAGTTATCTTTACAGGAGGTACATCAACCGGAATACAGCCCTGGTCAGGGATGCGATCATGGAATTGGCGGAAGAGCATAACTGCGGGGTATGGGATTTTTATACGATTATGGGGGGACTGAACTCAATTCTGGTATGGCAGCGTTTCGGACTGGCAAAAAGGGACAGGATCCATTTCACCAGGAAAGGTTACCTGCTGAAAGGCGACCTGTTTTTCGATGCGTTTTTAAGGTCCTACGACGATTATATAGATCAGGGTGATCAAAATTACCCGGGCATGCAAACCAGTACATTGCATTGAATTTTCTGAGAGACATATTCCTTTATAACCAGGATGCACCCCTGCTTTTCACCCGGCTGTATTTCTGGGGATTTCTCCTGCTTGCCCTCGCGGTATATTCCATCATTTACAAGCAGAAAGGGCTCAGGAATTCCTACCTTTTCCTGATCAGCCTGTTTTTCTATTACAAGACCAGCGGCCTGTTTTTCATGCTGCTTGTTTTTTCCACCGCATCGGACTACCTGATCGGGCTTGCCATACATCGTTTCAGGGTGAAGACCTGGAAAAAGCTCATGGTGGCACTGAGCGTGACCATCAACCTGGGTGTGCTCTCCTATTTTAAGTATGCCTACTTTTTCACGGATGCCTTCAACCGGGTATTCCACACCGACCTGGAAGTCTTTAACTACCTTGCCCTCTGGGCCAACCAGGTCAGCGGATCCCATTTTGACGCCTCTGTCATTTTCCTCCCGGTGGGAATCTCCTTCTTTACCTTCCAGACCATCAGTTATGCCGTTGATGTTTACCGCGGGAAATGCCAGCCGGTCAGGAATATCGTAGATTTTGGTTTTTATGTTTCGTTTTTCCCCCAGCTTGTCGCCGGACCTATAGTCCGGGCATCGGAATTCGTTCCCCAGCTTTACGCCAAATACTCCCTGAGCAGGTATGAATTTGGTTTTGCCCTCTGGATGATCATGAAGGGATTGTTCAAGAAAATGGTGCTGGGCGACTACCTTGCGGTGAATTTCATCGACCGGGTCTTCGACACCCCGACGCTTTACACAGGGTTCGAGAACCTGATGGCGCTGTATGGTTACTCCCTGCAGGTTTATTGTGATTTCTCAGGATATACAGATATTGCTACGGGTGTTGCTCTTTTACTAGGCTTTCAATTACCTATAAATTTCAATTCTCCCTATAAAGCTCATAATGTCGGGGAATTCTGGAAACGCTGGCATATATCCCTTTCTTCATGGCTGAAAGATTATTTGTACATTCCTCTTGGAGGTAACCGTAATGCTTCGTTTGTAACCTTTTTAAGCG
>CAZVLG010000397.1:0-9864 GCA_964627835.1 uncultured Bacteroides sp. | reverse complement strand
TCTGATGAATAGCAAACAACTTCTGATCATGAAAAGAAAATACCTTTCTGCAGGCGTATTGATACCCTTAATCCCCCTGCTCCTGTTCACAGGCTGCCGATCCGGCGAGAAGCGCTCTCCCGGGATGATCGATGACTTTGAAACCGGTGAAATCGTTGACCGGATCGAAACGATTAAACAGGTGTATCATCTTTGTCCCTCACCGGCTGAAATGTTGAGCGTGATCGATGTTGCCGGACTGCACTTTGACGGGGAACTTTTAAATCCTGTTGAAAATGCCGACAAATATCTTGATTCAAAATCGGCAACACTGGCACTGGGTGTTTACATTACAGACCTGGCATACGCTGCCTTGTTTGGCAGGCACGAGGAAACACTGGATTACCTTGAAATTGTAAGGGACATCGCCGAACAGCTGCGGGTAACCGGCGCCATCAGCGAGGAACTCCTTCAACAAGCCAGGGACAATGTGGAATACATGGATTCCCTGTTCAGTATTTCTAACGAGGCTTTCATTAATATGATATTATTTTGCGAATGTAACAACCGGTCCAATACCGTTGTCCTTCTCTCCGCCGGTGCCTTTATCGAAAGCCTGTATCTTGCGGTGAACCTCGTGGATGATTTTGATGATGCCGGTTATATCCTTCAACACCTGGCCGATCAGAAATATGCACTGGAGAACCTTACTTTATTTGCCGAAAGCCTTAGCGGGGCGGATGAAAACATTAAATCCCTGCTAGATGATATGCAATCTCTCCGGGCGATCTATGACGATATTGATCCGGGTAGCGGAGAACTTGAAGTCAGGGTACAGGACGAGGGCAATGAAAATAAACCTAAAAAACTGGTCATTGGTGGAGGCGATCCCAGCTCCCCGACCCTCAGTTCCCAAAAATTCGAAAAGCTGAAGCAGGAGGCTATCCGGCTGAGGACCAGCCTGGTGGCAGGTTAAACTAAACATCAAAACAGTCATGAAAAAGATAATTATTATACAGATACTGACCCTGACGCTCTGCCTGTTGCCTTTCTACTCCAAAGCGCAGGATTGCGTGGACTATCATGAGATCGGGGACTGCTCAATGGACCGGGAAAGGGGATTTAAGGTTTACAGCCAATCGAAATCGGTCTCCATGAGCCTTCTCGATACCGTTGAACTCAATATTGTCTTTTACGGGCAGAAGGATTATATACTTTCTTTCTGTGCCCACAGGAAAATGTACCCCATCCATTTCGTGCTGCTGGACCAGGAGAGTAAGCATGTGCTTTACGATAATGCAAACGACAAATTTATCGAATCTCTCGGGGTCGGGTTCGATATGACCAAATCACTCGCCATCAGGATCAATACACTTGCCCGGAAGGCCAGCGAGGAAGAAATCGAAGCTTATATGGGCTGCATGGGACTGTTGATCCAGTACAAGAGCTACGAGGATAAAAAAATTAATTTGCGGATGCAGTGAACAAGAGCCGTTTAACTCGATCCAGTAACCGGGTCATTGCAGGGGTTTGCGGGGGACTTGCAGAATGGATGGGCTGGGACATTGCCCTGGTCCGCTTGCTGTACCTGATCCTGACCATTTTCAGCGCCGGCTTTCCCGGCGTACTTGCATACATTATTCTCTGGATAATCATGCCGGAAGAAAACGATTATTAACCGATAGCTACCATATGAGAACCGCTATTCTTATCACCCGAACATCACTGGCATTTATGCTTCTGCTGATTTGCGGAGTTTCCTGCCAGCAATCTCAAAAAACACCAGATATGAAACCACCCGTTGCAGAAAAGATCGAAAAGGAGCTTACCATCCACGGACACACCCGCATCGATCCGTACTACTGGTTGAGGGAACGTGAGAACCCGAAAGTGATCGAATACCTGGAGGCGGAGAATGCTTACAAGGATGCCATGCTCAAGGATACGGAAAAGCTGCAGCAGAAACTGTTTGATGAGATCGTTGGAAGGATCAAAAAAGATGATTCCAGCGTACCCTATTTTGACAATGGCTACTATTACTATACCCGCTATGAAGAAGGAAAGGAGTACGCGATACGCTGCAGGAAGAAAGGAAGCCTGGAGGCGGAGGAGGAAGTCCTGCTTGACGAGAATGAAATGGCCCGGGGACATGACTATTTTGCCATCGGCGGAGTATCCGTCAGCCCGGATAATTCCCTGATGGTTTACGGAGTGGATACCGTCAGCCGCCGGAAATACATTCTGTATATCAAGAACCTGGAAACCGGGGAATTGTACGAAGAAACCATTCCGACCACAGTGGGGTATGCTGCCTGGGCCAATGACAATAAAACCCTGTTTTATACACAGAAGGACGATGAGACCCTTCGCAGCCATAAGATCTTCAAGCATGTGCTTGGGACGCCTGTCGACCAGGATCCGTTGATTTATTTTGAGGAGGATGAGACCTACAGTACCTATGTATACAAATCCAAGTCAGACCGGTTCCTGATCATCGGATCCTCCAGCACACTTTCCGATGAATATCGCTTCCTGGATGCAGACAAACCGGATGGGGAATTCCGGATCCTGCAGGAACGTGAGCGGGGACTGGAATATTCTATCGGGCATTTCGGAGATTATTTCTACATCGTGACCAACCTGGATGCAAAAAATTTCCGTCTTATGAAAACCCCGGTGAACGCAACCTCAAAGGATAACTGGGAGGAAATCATCCCCCACCGGGAAGATGTATACCTGGTGGATATCGAGCTATTCCAGGAATACCTCGTAGCCGCCGAGCGTAAGGAAGGCCTGATCAACCTGAGGGTTATTTCATGGGATACGGGAGAGGAACATTACCTGGATTTCGGGGAGGAGGTCTATGTAGCCGGGATTTCCGTCAACCCGGAGTTTGACACGAAGGTCCTCCGTTACGCATACTCCTCGCTGACCACGCCCAATTCGACCTTTGACTACAACATGGAGACCCGCGAGAAGACTCTGATGAAGCAGGAGGAAGTACTCGGCGGATTCGTTGCAGCCAATTATGAGTCAAAGCGACTGTATGCAAAGGCAGATGACGGGACCATTATCCCGATGTCGATCGTTTACCGGAAGGGAATGAAGAAAGACGGGAAGAATCCATGCCTGATTTACGGATACGGATCCTATGGACATACCATCGAACCTTATTTCAGGTCCCCCCTGCTGAGCCTGCTTGACCGCGGATTCATATATGCGATCGCACATGTACGGGGCGGACAGATTTATGGACGTCAGTGGTACGAGGACGGAAAGCTGTTCAAGAAAATGAACACATTCAAGGATTTTAACGATTGCGCCGAGTTCCTGATAGCAGAAAAATATACATCCCCCGACCTGCTTTTTGCACAGGGAGGAAGTGCGGGAGGCCTCCTGATGGGAGCCATCATTAACCTTCAGCCGGAATTATACAAGGGGGTTGTGGCGGCGGTTCCCTTCGTCGATGTGGTAACGACCATGCTCGACGAGGATATCCCGCTCACTACCTCGGAATTCGATGAGTGGGGCGATCCCAAACAGAAGGATTATTACGAATACATGCTGAGTTACTCGCCCTATGATAATGTGGAAGCAAAAGATTATCCCAACATGCTGGTTACCACTGGACTGCATGACTCGCAGGTGCAGTACTGGGAACCCGCCAAATGGGTGGCCAGGCTCAGGGATATGAAAACAGACGATAACCTGCTGATCATGCATACGAATATGGAGGCGGGGCACGGGGGACAATCGGGGAGGTACCGCCGCTATCGTGAAACAGCCCTGGAGTACGCTTTCATGCTGAAGCTGGCCGGGATCAGGGATTAGTCCCCTCCCCAATAACGCTGACGCCAGAACACAACGATCCCTGACAGGATCACCGCTTCGCCAAGGCCGAATAATAACCAGTTAAACTTCCGGGGAATGTATTGGTGGGCGAGCGCATGGACCTGGCTTTGAGGAAGCGTCCAGATATCCTTGAAACTGAGTTTCTCAAGAATAAAACCGGAGTAGTCCCATGTAAACCCCGTGATCAGGACAAGCGCCCCGGCGATCAGCAGGATCCAGCCCGGGCGAGGGATCCGTCTGGTTTTGCCAGGGCCGGGGACAGGCCCGGAGGCAACAATCAAAAGGAAGAACAGGATCATGGTGGCAGAGACAATCAGTGGGGCGATGACCGGTCCTGTCCAGGTGACCGGAATCAGGAACAACACATCCCAGGTCATAAGCGATTCGGGCCATCCGACCAGGATCCACAGGAAGAAATAGTAAAAGATATCCCATACGGCAAAGGCGTACAGGAACCATGCGAAGCGTTCCAAAAGCGTTTTTCCTGCCAGCATGCCGACGGACAGAAGCATGATGAGGGTGGCCACTTCCCTCAGGATCTCCGTCCAGACCAGGTCCGGCCGGATAGGGGAAAGCGGGAATTCAAATCCACCGGGATAGAGTATATCCCTCAGATAGATTACCACCGCACTTTCCAGCAGTCCCATGGCAATGGCGAACAGGGTCAGCACCAGCAGCGTTTTCCGGGTGGATGTTTCCATTTTCATGTCCGGCAGTATCCCAAAAAGCAGTATCCGGGATCGTTCATCCGGGATACCGCTTATTTGACCTGTATATAAATTAACGGTTTTATCCGAACAAACCCTATTCAGATCCGGTGAAATTCGCAGATTTTTTATATTTTGATGCGCATTCCCTTTCAAGATTTCATGGCAAACCTGCTGCTCACAGAGAAATGCGTAAGGTCCTGCCCGTATTGCTTCGCACAGCAACATATGGATGGCGCCGAGAATAAGATAATGGACTGGGAGGACCTGATTTACATTGCGGATCTGCACGAGGCTTCCGGCAAACATGCCATTGCCCTGCTCGGAGGGGAACCCACCCTGCATCCCGAGATCACAGAGTTCAGCCTCTACCTGCTGGAAAGGGGATTTCACGTTAACATTTTCACCAGCGGGATTGTGCCGGATAAACAATTCGACCGTATGGCAGAGCATCTGGCCCCGATCCATCCCGAACGCATCTCCTTTGTATGCAATCTGAACCATCCGGATCTTTCCACGGACAGGGAAAAGGTAAAGATTGACCGTTTTCTAAAGGTTTTCGGACACCTGACCGTACCCGGATTCAATGTTTATGAACCCGAGTTTGATATGGATTATATCATCCAGTATGTCAACCAGTACGGAATGATAAAGCATATTCGCCTGGGACTCTGCCATCCCATTGTCGGAGAAAAAAATAAATACGTGGCCCTGGAAGACATGAAGGAAATGGCCCGCTCCCTGATGTCCTATGTGCCGGTGCTCGAGAAGTTCCGGATCAAGCTGGGCTTTGATTGCGGCATGCCCATGTGCCTGTTCGATGAGGATCAACTGGGAAGGCTGTACAAACTGAACGGGGGACTGATTAAATTCAGCTGCGGGCCCGCCCTGGATATCGGTCCCGATATGATGATCTGGTCCTGTTTCCCCCTTTCTAACTACCAGCGCAAATCCATCTATGATTTTGATTCAATGGCTGATATCGGAGGGTATTATGAACACCTTCACCATCGCATCCGTACAGAAGTCGGGGGCATTTTTGAAGAATGCGATGATTGTAAATACCGCGAAGAGCGCTTATGTGCCGGGGGTTGCCTTGCCCATATCCTGACCCGTTTTCAGAATGAACCCAGGATCCGCTTTAAGGAGGTGTACCCATGAGCAGAAAAATCCTGGTAATGGACTATCATGAGGACCTGATCAGCAGGATGGAGAAACAGATCCTCGCGCTGCGCCTGAACCGGCCGGAAATGATCCATCATGTAAGCAATCATGTGAATGAACGGAATACCCTGTTCTGCATACTCTATGAACACCCGGGCCCCCTGGCCGATATGCCCCTGGCTGCGGCCTGGGAAAACATCCCCATTGCATTGTTTGTTCAGGGCCTGGGTGATTTTACAGCGATCGTCGGGCGCCTGCCCCTTTTACGCAAGATGAACCTCAAGGTATATATGCCTTCCGCAAGGGATGATAGTTACAAGGAGTTGAAGGTGCTTGCATCACTGGGGGTGCACGGCTGTTTGATCATCGATCCGGGGGCGGTGGACTGGAACCGGGTTTCGGACCTGATGCATTACGTGGTTTATACCCGGACACGGCATTCGAACATCGATCCGTTCAATTACATCGTAAAGAACCACAAAAAAGATTCAAGGACCGATTATAACTATGTATATTTCAATGATCCTGAATATTTTCTGCACCTGGGCCCCGGGGAGGAAATCGCCCTTACCCACGATCATCTGAGGAGAAATGAATTCCTGGTCAAAGGCCTGGACTACCTTGATGAGATTGAACAAAATGAAATATATGCTGCCTATATAAACAGCTGGCAGGATTATTTTATAAAAACGAAGACCTGTTCCTTTTGTCCGGGCTGGCGCGTATGCCTGGGCAAATTTTCCGGGAATGAGAACCTGGACAACTGCAGGGCGTTTTTTACCGAAATGCTTGAAGCCGTCGATTATGTGAAGTCACGTGACAAGCAAAATGAGCCCGTCGCATGAAAGTAGTGATCTTTAAACCGATCGAACGATGCAATTCGAATTGCATCTATTGCGATGTGATCAAACATGGCGACCAGAGCATCATGTCCTACGATCTGCTGGAACTGATCTTCATCCGGATGAACGATTACCTCCAGCTTCATCCGGAAGAGTACATCCAGCTCATATGGCATGGCGGCGAGCCCTGCCTGCTCGGGGCCGAATACTTTATCAGGGCCCATGAGTTTCAGACGAAGCATTGCCCGGGCACCGGGTCGCGAATCAAACACGATGTGCAGTCAAATCTCACCATTATCAACCAGGATATTATCGACGCATTTAAAACCATGGGCATTACCACGGTGGGAACCAGTTACGAACCGCTTCCCAACATAAGGGGGTTCGGCAAGAACCGGGATTCCGAGGCATACAACCGGAAATTCTTCGAAGGGGTGAACCTGCTCGAGAAGAACGGCTTCAGATGGGGGGCGATATATGTCGTAACAAGGCGTGCCCTGGAGAAACCGCTGGAGATCTTCCATTACCTGACCAACATGCAACCGGGACCCTGCTTTAACGTGGTAAAGATCTTCGAGGAGGATCCCCACGGCATGGCCATCACCGCGGAGGAGCACGCAGACTGGCTCGGTGCCATTTTCCCGGAATGGTATAAAAACCGCGAGCGATATGGCCCCATCAAGCCCTTTTACAACATCATGCGCTGCCTGGAAGGAAAAGGAGGCGCCCTGGGATGCGAGGATTCAGGCTCCTGTGCATATAACTGGATTTATATCGGTCCCAAAGGGAAAACCTCCCATTGCGGCAGGTCCGGGGATTATGACCTGCTGAGCTATGGAAGCATCTATGACCGGACCCTGGAGGAGATTTTTACTGACGAACAGAGAGCTCTCCTTGAACAGCGAACCGAGGTACTTCCTGAAGGGGACTGCAAGGGATGTAATCTCTGGAGGATATGCCACGGCGGATGCCCGCTCGATGCCTTCATCGAGCACGGGGACTTCATGCACAGGCATCCGAAGTGCATGGATAAAAAAATTCTATTCAGTAAATACATTGAACCCATTACGGGACTGAAGGCCAATTTCGGCCTTGAGCCTGTGAACAACCGATCATGAGCAAGGCAGGAAGGGATAAGATCCAGAATGTACAGGCGAAACAAAGTCCGGTAAAAAGAACCCCTGCAAAAAAGGCGGTCTCAGGTGAACTGTGGATCAATCCTGTGGGGGGACTCGGGGATAGCCTGATGCTTTCGGGGGTTCTGAAACAGGTGCACGACCGGGAACCCGGCAGGCAGTTCAACCTGGTCAGGAGAAGGGGATACCTTGCATTCCTGAAGGGACATCCGGCGATCAGGCAGATCGGGCATCCCCCGGAAAATGCCAGGCTGATCCGCACCGATTACTGGGCCACCGAACCCCTGGGCGGGGACTCCCAGCGGGCATACCAGATACTTTCCCGAACCTTTGGATTGAAAACACCATTGGAGGAAAAACTTTATGTTCCTGAGCCTGAGGAGCTTGACCCCCTGGTCGAAAAAACCATCCCATGGAGAAAAAAAAACCTGCTGCTGGCACCATTTTCAGAATCCATCCGCAAAACAATGCATCCGCATCACTGGCAACTCATTGTTGACATGCTGCTGGATGAGGAACTGCTGATCATGCAGGCGGGAAGATCGAATGAACTGCATATAAAAAACACGTATTCTCTCCTGGGGGTTACATCGCCCAAGCAATTGATAGCGCTTTTGGGAAAATGCGATGCCGTACTTACCGTGGATAATTTCATCATGCACGCCGCCCATTATACCGGAACGCCCGCTGTAGTATTGTGGGGACCCACTCCAAGAGAGGCATACGGATACGAAGAACATATTCATTTACAGGCTCCACTGGACCATTGCCCGCACAGGAATGAATGCATCGGGACCCGGCACCCCGAGAATTACAGCAGGCCCTGTCCCCTGGAAGAGGACCAGTGCATGAATAAAATTTCAGCGGAGGATGTGTGCAACCCGGTCAAAAAAATATTGACAGGTGCTGATTAATTATGTATTTTGTCTAAAAATTATCTGAACATCATGGAATCGGAAAAAAAAGACAATAAACTGGTCGAGCGCAGGGATGCCCTGAAACGCATTGCCATCAGCGCCGCAGCCATGACCAGCATCCCAAGCTTCATCTCATTTCTGAGCTCCTGTGAGGAACCGGAAGACATCGGACCCTTTACCTATGAAGGACCGAATGCACAGGCCTCCTACACCAATTACAACGATTCCTATACAAGCTATTTTGATTATTCCAGCTATTCAAGTTACTCCAGCTATTCCAGCTACTCGAGCTATTCCAGGTATTCCAGCTATTCAAGTTATTCGAATTATTCGAGTTATGCGGGTTATGGCTATTATTGCTTTTACGGAGACCAGTATTACAGCTACTATACCGACTGGTATTCTGACAGCCGTCTTAAAAAGAACATCGAGAAGATCGATCATGCCCTTGAGAAGATAGGCCGTCTCACCGGTGTGAATTTTGAGTGGAGGGATAATAATTTCTTTCCTGAAGGGAAACAGATGGGTTTCATTGCAGACGATACAAGGGAGGTTATTCCCGAAGTTGTTGGAGAACGGGGTGAGTACCTTACCATGCAGTATGCCAGCCTGACGGCTCTTCTGGTGGAGGGGATCAAGGAACAGCAGGCGATCATTACGGAACTCGGGGAGGAAAACCGGGTCAAGGAGGACCGGCTGAACCGGCTCGAGAAGAAGCTTTCCGAGCTTCAGAAGAAAGTGGAAACACTGGTTTGATTCAGATCGTTCACATTCAAATCAAATATTATTAGACCGATGAAAAATATCCTTGGCTGTCTGGGAATTTCCCTGCTTATGGTTTTTCTTTCCGGTTGTCATAAAGATCCGATCGCCAGTTTCACCATGTCCGACAACAGCATCGAAGCCGGAGAATCCGTCACCTTTACCAACACTTCGGCCGACATGGAGCGCTGCGAGTGGATATTCGGAGACGGTGGGCAATCGACCCAAGCTAACCCGACGTACACCTATGAAACACCGGGCAATTTCGAGGTCACCCTCCGTGTATTCGGCAAGGACGACATGCGTGCCGACCTGACCAGCAAGAATGTACAGGTCACCCAACCCACCACATTATGGGTAAATGTTGTTGACAACGACGGAGGGGCCGCCATTCAAGGCTGCTATGTCTGGCTGTTCGACAGCTATTCGGACTGGTATAACCTGGAAAACCTGATCGCAAGCGAAGAACAAACCAATTACAATGGGAGGGCCGAATTCAAGGGGC
>CAZVLG010000396.1:0-3018 GCA_964627835.1 uncultured Bacteroides sp. | reverse complement strand
AAGATTCGCATGGATCATGCAGTTCCGCCTTTTCCTGGCATTTTTCTTCCTTTCGAACATGATCATTGTATACAGCTTCAACCTGCGTCCCGTGGTGCTGGTGAAGCTCGGGGCCATACTGGACGGATTGCTGCTGACGCCCCTGCAGGCTTTGTGGATCGGTGTGGGACTCTACCTTGTGCTGCCCAGGCTGTATAAGCCGGAGGTCGGACGGATGCTGAGGCCGCACTGGATTCTTGGCGTGGGACTGATCCTTGCCTTCCTGGTTTTCGGGTATTTCTGCGTCGTGCAATTGCCCGCGGTGCTCTGACCGGATCAGATCTTAAATCCCATCACCAGGATATCGTCGACCTGTTCAAATTTCAGATCAGGTTTTTCCGGCGGGTTCATCCACTGGGCCAGTTCCTGCTCCAGGACCTGCTTCTGTTCGAACATGATCCGGTCCTGTATACCAAGAAGCAGTTCCTTGAACCGTGTGGCCATGAATTTTTTCCCTTTTGTTCCCCCAAACTGGTCAATATAACCGTCAGAGAACATATACAGGGCGTCTCCCTTTTTCAGTTCGATATCATGTTTGGTAAATGGCTTCCCTGCCCACATCGATATTCCGATCGGCATACGGTCTCCCTTGATCTCCGTCAGTTGCCCGTCCCGTATCAGGTACAGGGGGTTCTGGGCCCCGGCGAATTGCACATGTTTCCGGTCCCGGCTGAACACGCAAACCGACATGTCCATGCCGTCCTTGGTTTCCCCTTCCTTCCCGGTCTGATGCATGGCAATGATGATGCGGTCACGCAGGTCATCCAGGATCTCGTTGGCATGGATCTCGCCGCAGGTCGTCAGGATCTCATTCAGAAGGGAGGATCCCAGCATGCTCATGATGGCACCCGGTACACCATGGCCCGTGCAATCCACTGCAGCAACCACGACCTTGTCGCTGCGGGTCCCCATCCAGAAAAAATCCCCGCTCACGATATCACGCGGTTTATAAAGGATGAAATGCTTGGGAAGGAAATGCTGTATGGTCTCATCCTTGGGAAGGATGGCGGACTGGATCCTGGAGGCGTACTGGATGCTGGCTGTGATCGCCTGTTTCTGCTCCTCGAGCACGTTCTTCTGTTCTTCCAGGATGGTTTTCTTGTCCGATATCTCATCCCGCTGGGCCTGGATCTCATCCCTCTGTGATTCGATCTCTTCTTTCTGTTCATGAAGCATCAGGTTGGCCCTTTGCTTCAGCTTCAGGGCGCGGAAAACATAAACCGCGAACACCGCCAGCAAAAGGAGAATGAACAGGCTGGCGATTAAAAGGATGGTCCGGTTGCGGGCGCGCGCCTTCTCCAGCTGTTTCTGCTGTTCCCACAGGCGGTAAACCTGGTCGATCTTCTGGGCATTCGACTCTCTTTCTGTTTCAAGCCTGAAATCAAGCTCTTCATGAAGCAATTCCATTGCATGCGTGTTCAGGGTATCCTGGATCTCCTGGAATTTTATCCGGTATTCCAGGGCGGACCTGTAAAGTCCCTGTTTCTGGTAAAACCGGGAATAGCTCCTGTATGCTTTGGCCATGGGTTCGAGCAGATGCATTTCCCGGGAGAGGGACAGGGCGGTCTGGAAGTATTGCCTTGCCCTGGCATAATCTCCCTGGTAGGTTTTGATCTCCCCGAGAAAAATGTACGCATCTGCCATGGCCTCATGATTGTTCAGCTCCCGGAATAATGCCAGCCCTTCCAATAAGTTATTTTGTGCATCATCGAATTTGCCGGCATTCATGTACGCGGTACCCAGATTAATCAATACACCGGCGATCCCGGGGGTATTCTCCAGTTCCTGCTCCAGCTCAAGCGCTTTCTCGTAATGGGATACGGCTTTCTGGTTTATTTCCATGTACCTGTCAGACGGAAATGAGGCAATATGATCCTGGAAATCAATTCCGTATAATTGAACTAGGCTGTCCTCGGCCATTCTTGCGTACATATTCCCAAGATTGTTATAGCCGAAGGCCATTCCCTGCTTATCATTGTTGCGGATACTGATGTCCAGGTTTTTCCCATGGTAAAAAATGGCCTGCTGGTATTCCTTCATTTCGTCATAGACCACGGCAAGGCTGTTGTAAATGAAACCGATGGCCCTTTCGTCCCCTACCAGTTCGAATTTCTCCAGGGCACTCTTAAGAAGGTCAATGGCCTGTTCATAATTGCCTTTCTGGATATTCACATTCCCGATCCTGAGAAGCATTCTGCCGGCCTCGTATGGGTCACCCAGTTCCTCGTACAGGTCAAGCGCCTGTTCCAGCTGCACGCTCCCCCTTCCATACTGGCCCATCAAATAATTCACCAGTCCCAGGTTTGCGTAATTATTGGCAAGTCCTTCCCTGTCACCGATTTCCTTCTTGATGGCAACGGACTGGTTATAGAAGAGGATGGCCTGGTCAAAATTTCCTGTCCGGCGGGCTATGTCAGCCCTCCAGAACATTACATCCGAAAGGCCCATCCTGTCGTTGATGGATTCGGCAATCTGCCGGGCCCTGTCGAGATAATAATCCGCCGTGTCCTTCCATCCCATGTAATTATAACTTCTTGCCATGAGGGCATAGATCTGGACCACCTCCTTTCTTTTCCGGGCCTTTTCAAAGAGGTTGGCCGCAGCATCGAAGCAGGCAACGGCCAGGGAATCCATATCCGCATCAAAATATTCCCTTCCCTTGGTAAGGTATCCTTCCGCCTCTTCCTCAGGTTTCTGGAACACCCTCGCATAAAGGATGGCGCTGTCGGCGTACATCACGGCCGTATCGGTGTTTGGCATCTCACGGGCGATCTGGTTGAAGATGGGGGACTTGATTTCAGGTTTGGACTGCTGGAGAAGGTCGAATAGGCTGTCGATTGCTGAACGGGATTCCTGGGCGGCAGCAAAACCCTGAAGCAGAAGGATAAACAGCAGTTAATGGAATAGTCTTTTCATGGGTACTGACTGGCCAGGTCAACACCTAAAGTTACGATCTTTTTTTGTGATTACCTGAGTTCC
>CAZVLG010000395.1:0-2913 GCA_964627835.1 uncultured Bacteroides sp. | reverse complement strand
TTTACGTAAATGACATTAAATGGCTGTCTGTCACAAACAAAAATGAAGAACGATTTGCCCCCGTTTCAAAGGATGGTCCCATAACCACTTACTGGATCATGTCCTATCCGGAGGGTACCGAGTATGCAAATGAGAATACCGGATGGGAAAAGGTCGAGTACATGAAAAAGTTAGACGGGGAACCGATGGCCGCATCTTCCCTTCTGCTCGGCTTCAAGAAGAAAATGAGTGAGTATGTCAGCGATTACCCGGAATTATCCCAGAAGATTGCCAACAAGGAAAAGGGATACGGCATGGTCAGTTATCTTGATGTCATTGACGAGTACAATGCCTGGTACCTGGAGCAGCACCCGGAGTTCCTTGCCAAGGCCGAGCCTGTAGCCGCAACTGCACCGGAAAGTACCGTTGTATTGCCAGAGAAACTCTATGGAAAATGGCATTTTGAAAATTATACCTTCACCATTGGGAAGAACAGTATTAAGTTTGATTATGATGTAGGAGGTGGTTCGACAGTAAACACCGAATACGGAATAGATGAATACCTGGAGGAATACGGTTTCGTATGCGGTCCCCTGATCAGTTATTCCTCATTCGGGTTTGATGCCATGGAAAGCTTCCCGGATCATTATGGTTTTCTTTACTTTACTGAACTGACGGACGATTCGGTGATCATTTATTTCCAGGGACACGGGGTGATCGCCGGGGAAAACAAATATGCCCTGCACCAGGACCCGGAGGAGTTCAAATACCTTGGAAGAAAATATGCCAGGGTGGAGTAGGTATATCCGGCCTAAAACCCGTTCAAATCCATTTTTACGGTCGGGATCAGCAGAAGGAAGCCGAGTATAATAAGCACGATCATGATCGGTGTGATCCATTTTACCCATTTCTCGTAGGGTATCCTGGCTACACCAAGTACCCCGATCAGCACACCCGATGTGGGCGTGATCATGTTGGTAAAGCCGTCCCCGAACTGGAATGCCATGACAGTGGCCTGCCTGGATAAATGGATCAGGTCGGAAAACGGTGCCATGATGGGCATGGTCAGGGCAGCCTTCGCAGATCCGGATGGAATGATCACGTTGATGATGGTCTGGATCACATACATAATGCCTATGGATGCAGTCTGTCCCAGGTCATTCATGCTGCCTGCCAGGCCATGAAGGATGGATCCGACGATCTTTCCATCTTCCAGGATCACGATGATTCCGCCGGCGAGGCCCACGATCAATGCTGCCGGCAGGATGTCCTTCACCCCTTCGAGGAAAAGCCGGGTGATGCTGTTGGGGGAATAGTCCATTGCAATCCCCGAAAAAAGTCCCATGGCAAAGAATAGCGTGGCGATCTTCATGATGTACCATTGGTATCCCATAACACCAACAATCAGGAAAAGAATGGTGAAGCCAAGCAGGGTGAGCTGGAAAAAATGCACGGATTTCCGAAGGCTCAATGCACCGGTAATACCGAACAAACCTGTAATTATGGGGACCATGGGAGCACTCAGTGAGGATCCGGAACCCGATTCCGGGTCACCGACAGAAAGTGTGGTCTGCGGATAGAAGACAGAGAACAGGATGAGTCCCCCCAAAACGATCCCGTAAACCACCCAGGCCGAAACGGGGGTCCTGTACTGGATCGATTCAATATCTGTTTTCCCCTTCTCCCGCCAGTACTGATCCACCTTGTAAACCGGCGAGCGCGAAGGATCTTTTTTAATCCGGTTTGCATAGATCAGTACCGCTGAGATTCCGACAGCATTGATCACGATCCAGCAGAAGATCCTGTATTCGAGTCCGCTGAAAAGCGGCAGTTCGGCAATGCCCTGGGCAATCCCTATGGTAAAAGGATTCAGGACGGCTCCTGCAAACCCGAGTCCAGCAGCTACGAAGCAGAGGCTGACCCCTACGATTGAATCGTATCCCATGGAAATAGCCAGGGGCACCATGATGATCACAAAGGCGATGGTTTCCTCGCTCATGCCGAATACGGCCCCGAAAACGGAAAAAAGGATCATCACCAGGGTTATGATTATGTTGTGTATCCCCAGGAACCTAATCCAGCGTGACTTTTCAAGCCGGGTCGAGAACCGGATAAAGGACAGAATTCCCACATCAATGGCCTTGCTGGAGTTCATGATCCAGAAGGCACCTCCGATCATAAGGATGAACACGATGATGCCGGACTGCCTGACGAAACCCTTGAATATGGCAGAGAAGACTTGCCAGGACTGCGGATGGCTGTCCGCTTCCCGGTAAACCATCTCGGTCCTTTCGGTCCCATCCACCGTACTATTCTCTTCCACGTATTCACCGCCGGGAATAATCCAGGTCAGGATCGCTGCAAGCAGGATAATGTAAAAGACAATTACGTAGGTGTGCGGGATCTGGCGTTTCACGTCCTGAAAATACTAAAATCCCCGGGCTGTGCAATCGTAAAAAGAATAGTATTTTTGCCTGTGGGAAAGAGACGGATGAAGGAACCGAAGAAGAGCATACGAAACGACAGGAGGATCCTGGTTAAATACAGGGAATTGCTCAGCATGGGGGAGCGGGACCTTGATGATAAGGATTTTCAGATGCTAAAGAAGGTGATGAGCCTCGCGCTGGATGCCTGTGAGGAAATGCCGGACAGGCTTGGTGACAGAGCCATTTTCCATGCCCTGGGGGTAGCTGCCATTATAGCCGGGGAGGTTGGCCTGGGTGTTTCATCCACCGTCGCGGCCCTGCTTTATGATTTCTTCCTCGAGGGCAAGGTCAGCAGGGAAGATATGGAGAAGGTGGTGGATGCTCCCGTCATTCAAATGGTGGAAGGTGTGGCAAAGATCTCAGGCATCGATACCCAGAAATCCGATAATCAGGGAGAAAACCTTCGTAACCTGCTGTTAAGCCTTTCAAATGATATACGGGTGATCCT
>CAZVLG010000394.1:0-2245 GCA_964627835.1 uncultured Bacteroides sp. | reverse complement strand
TTATTCCACAGGACAATGTGCTGGGGACAGATGCCCACCCGGGTATTCACCCTTCTTTCCCGGATCCCAGATCCGTTAATAAATACTTGCCCCGAACTGGGCCTCAGCAATCCGCACATCATGCGGATGGAAGTGGTCTTGCCGGCCCCGTTGGGACCCAGGAAACCAAAAACCTCGCCTTTCCGGACACTCAGCGAAAGTCCATCAACGGCCAGAAGGTCTCCATAGTACTTCTTAAGATCCCTTATCTCAAGGGCTATTTCCTGCCGTTCGGGGGATTCATTGGTGGCCATGCTGAAAATAAAATTATCAATAAGTTCTCAGAAATAAAAACACCCAAGGTTTATGTTCTAAAAGAGGTCAAATTTTAAAAAATCATGCTAATTTTATCTTACCATTTTGTCTGATGAAACCGCCCCGTTCATGAAAAAAACCGCTTACGCCTCCTCCGCCCTTTCGATCATGTCCCTGATCATGGGACTGTTGTTCCTGGTTTATGATATTCCATACAGTAATTACATCCTGGCCATAAGCCTGTTTCTCCTTGCCACCTCCCTGATCATCTTTTATTCCATTGACAAGCAGTACATGTATATCGCAGGGTCAATCTTCTGTTTCCTGCCGATGGTGGGACTTATGTTCCGGCAGTTGAACCTGCCCGGGGCCGATCTGCTGGTTACTGTGGGACTGGTGCTTTTTGCCCTGTTTTTCATTCCCTGGTACGCCATGAGGTGCTACAAAGCTTAAACATTTGTATGATGAAAACCATTCGCAACCTGACCTTATTATTCTTTTCCGTACTGCTGGTCTGCAGTTGCGGAAGTACGGAGAAAACACAATATTTTGTTTTCCTGAATTCCAATCCCGACCGGGAGGAACTGCCCGAGGCTGATGTGCAGGCCCTGCAGGAAAGGCACCTGGATAATATGGAGAAACTGGCTGAATCGGGAGATCTGGTTGCCTCCGGGCCCTTTGATGGGGGTGGCGGTATGATGATACTGGAAGCGGAAAGCGAAGAGGCCGCGTGGAAACTGGTGGAAACGGATCCCGCTGTCCAGGCAGGAAGGTTCAGGGTGGAACTCTTCCCCATTTCCTTTATCAAGGGTGATATCTGTCCCTGGTGGGTACCGGTGAACATGAAGACCTACGGGTTTTTCAGGTTTCGCGAGGGACCCAATTACAGCGCCGAACTGCTGCAGGAACATTTCTATCTTCTCAGCGTCCTGGAAGATGAAATGGAGGTACTGGTCCAGGCGGATTTTGACGACAAAGGCAATGGTATTCTGATACTGGACCAGCCCCTCTCCGATGAATGGATCGAAAACATCATAGATAATCCGGCGATCCAGGAAGGTGCCCTGGAGGTGGACATAAAAAACCTCTGGATCGCGCAGGGCACCTTCTGCGATTAGTCAAGAGGTTTAACTGCCCGGGTGTACTTCGCGTGCAGGATCCCCCAGCACAGTGCAGAAAACAGCAGGGTGCTGATGCCGACAACCGGCGACACGAAAGAATTTCTAAGTCCCAGAAGCACCAGTTGCGGGGAAATGTCCGCAGCTTCTATAATGGCATTCAGGGCAATAATAATGCCCGCGAGCTGGGTGAACATCCCCCAAACGAAACTGAATATGCCCAGAAAAAGGATGGGGTGGTGGGAACGCAGAAAAGGCATTGGCCGGATCTCCGCCCCTCCGTAGAACCGGATGAATTTCTGTACGGCCAGGATTACGATCAGGACCAGGACGATGATCTGCAGGTAAAGAAAGGGCCCGCCCATCATTTGCATTGTTTCAGCCAGAGTTTTCATTTTCTTAGTTTTAAAGATAATTAATGATTCGTTACCGGGATCAAATGTAAGACAGCCGGGATCCGGAAACCAGAATATTAGACCGGCATTGCCGGCCCGTATACAAACCTCAGGCGGAGCCAGACGAAGGTCCTTTTTCCTGAAAAAAGGCCGTTCTTCGACATTTCCGCACCCTTCTTCTAAAATCCCACCCCTTTGTTATGGTATTGCCTATTAAATAATAATTTTATGATTCCAAGGACAGATTAACATGGGCAAATTCAGGAAACTATACCGGGGATCCGTCGGATTTAAGGTGCTGCTGCACCTGGCTTACTGGTTCCTGGCCTGGTGCCTGACCAACCTTATGTTCGGGTACGGAAGCCTTCTGAACCCTTCCAGCCTCATGTACAGCACCATCATGCTGCTGATCGCCGCCGGGGTGAGTTACTGGATCGT
>CAZVLG010000393.1:0-9012 GCA_964627835.1 uncultured Bacteroides sp. | reverse complement strand
TCACGAGCCAGCCTTTCCAGCCCATTTCATCCAGGGTTTTTTTCACCCGTCGCATATCCAGGCGCTCGTTCCGTTCGAGCAATACCCCGTCACTGTCCGTGCAATGGATCTGGCAGATCCTGTCCTTTCCGAGGATCTTCAGTTCCTCGCAGAGGTCCCGTCCCGCCACAAGGGGGTTCTGGAAATTAAAATAGATCTTTATTGCCGGTGATCCTATTTCCTCCAGGAGAGCGACCTCTCCGGCTGCATCCAGGGAGGTTTCGATCCCGATCACCACGCCCGCTGCTTCAGCTTTCCTGCCGGCCATTCTCAAACGTTCCACGATGGCCTGCCGGCGATCGGGGTATTTGTTCAGGTCCCCCTCCACCCCGAGGGGGAGGAAGGCGGTCTTCACCCCGGTCAGCAGCATGGTATTGATGCAATCGTCGATGATACGCTCGATCCCTTCCCGGGTGGGAAAGGACTGCGCATAGAATCCCGACATGGCAATGGAGGAGATCTCCACCCCGGTTTCATGGGATTTATCCAGGAATTCCTTCCGGGTCAGTGGATCGAACAACTTATTGTCGAAGGTCGGCCGCTGTCCGAGTCCCCCCATATCCACTTCCACTCCATCCGCCCCGATCTGTTTCGTCCGGTCGAAGGCGCCGAGCTTCTGCCGTTTCAGGATCATCCAGTCGCAGACCGCGATCTTATAAGCAGGTTCGGCGCCTGCAGGACCGGTTTCCATCTGGGAGGCTTCCTTTTTTGCTGATGCAGTCCCAGGAAAAAGTTCTTCCAGTTCACCGAAATTCCGGATGGCGTTTTCCGGAAGCAATTCTCCCTGGGGACCGAAAACCAGCATTTCTTCCCGATTTTCTATGGTACATTTGGATTCATCGATGTTTCCCTCCTGGTCCTTCACAGCAGCCAGGTTCAGTCCAAGGTGTAAAGCCATGAAATCGTACATGGCCGCCCGTTTTGATGGACCGTAATCGTGCCCTTCATCGGCCAGGTGCACATTCCGTACAAGGTCCCTTCCCCCATAAAAGCCGTAGATCCTCTGCAGGAAGGGATATTCGGTATTGGGTACATCCCGGGTCCAGTCCCCCCCGTCTGAAATCACCAGCTGGGGCCTGGGTGCCGCCATGGCCGCTATCTCCGGGTTGCTGGTGCCACCCCCGCAAAGGTGCACGGGCATGCCGCTTTCGCAGGGACAACCCCCGGCAAAAAAACTGGAAAGCATCACCACCGGCACGCTTACCGCGATGCGGTCGTCAAGGGCGGTGATCAGCATGGACTGGCTGCCTCCGCCGGAACCTCCGGTAATGGCAGCCCTGCTTGGATCCGCGTCGTCCAGGGAGCACATATAATCCAGTATTCTGAGGCTGTTCAATGCCTGTATGGTCATGGCAAGGCTCCTGTGGTGATCCTCAGGCTCAAATGAAAGCAGGGATTCCCCGTAGGCAAAAAGATCGTAAGAGACGGCCATGGCCCCCATCCTGGCCAGCATGGCACAACGGTATTGCTGGTCGGGATTATAGCGGCCGGTCGGGAAATGCCCGTTGGGACATAGGATCACGGGTATTTTTCCCTTGATCTTTGCCGGTTTGTAAACGGATCCGCAAACGTACAGGCCGGGGAGGCTTTCGATGGCAATGTTTTCGACGGTATAACTATTATGATCCCTCCTGTTAACAATGATAGGAGTTGAACCGGGGGAAGGCGGCAGGGGTGAAAGCTGAAGGGCTTCAAACATGCATTGCCGCAGTTCCGTTTTCCGCTTTTCCCATCCATCCAGGTCATCGTACCTGGAGGCCAGGTATTCCAGCATTTCCCTTCCGTCCTCCGGGCTCATTTCAGGATAGCGGTAGGGTTTGATCCTGTAGGTATTCCCTTCCACATGTACCAGGAACAGGTTAAACGGCGTGAGGATATTCAACATGGTCTTTTCGAAGTCCGGCCGGAACCTCCAGTAGGCACCGTTCAGAGATAATCCCTCGATCTGTTCCGGTTTGTATTTCAGTTCCACCCCGAACCGGTTTTCCACTTCCATTAATACATCTTCAAGGGATTCCCTGTATGCCTGGTCGGAGGTCTGGGCATTCAGGCAAAACAGTGGAACCAACAAGATCAGCAGGGTCGTTATACGTTTCATAGGCTTTATTCATTGGGGCCATTTGCCATCTGATATCTTTTTCAGCCTGAGCTTGCCGGGGTTAAGACAGACGTATTTGATCCTTTCACGTCGCCAGGTGTAGACGATGTGCACCATGCCGTCATGGGACTGTATAACGGCCGGGTAGGAATACTGGCTGATCTCGGAATCCTCAAGGATGCCGGCGGCATACCAGTTTTTCCCGTCCTTTGTGAGGGCAAGATTCAGGGGCGTCCTGTATCCCTTCCTGGCGTTTTCCGGTGTTCTGACATGGTTGTAGATCAGCAGGTGACGCCCGTCCGCCAGGCTCACGGCATCAAATCCGGAATTATTGCTGGGAAGCCCGGCATCCTGGAGAAGGGTCCATGTCATTCCGTCGTCGTAAGACCAGGATTCGGTGATCACGGCATTCCTGCTCCGGCAAAGGATCTGCAGGGTGCCGTCTTTATGGGCAAGGATGGTCGGCTGAATGGCCTGGAACGTGGCTCCATCGTTCAGTGCCCCCGTCTTGTCCCAGCTCTGTCCAAAATCCGGTGTACGTTCCATGTGCACCCTCCAGGCATCTCCTTCGGTGCTGGAACCGCATAAAAGGGTTCCGTTCTCAAGCAAAACGGGTTTATTTTTCACGGGACCGATGAATCCTTCCGGGAGGTGAATGGGAGGTCCCCAGGTCCGTCCGCCGTCGGTGCTGCGTTTCATCATGCCCCACCATTCAGAGGGACGGGGACCCACCTTGTAGAAGAGCAGCAGGTCTCCCAGGGGCACCTGGTAAAGGACCGGGTTCCAGGAAGGATAGCGGAGGCTGTCGTCCACCACGCCATCGGCCGCCATAAGCGGAGGGGTCCACGAGCCGTTCTCCCGGCGGCTGACCCAAATGCACACATCCGGGTGGCGCTCGCGGGTTCCCCCGAACCAGGCAGCTACAAGTCCACCCCCGGTTTCTGCTATCGTCGCTGCATGGCAGGATGGAAAAGGAGCTTCCTCGTATATGAATTCCTCCGTGATGATTCCCTGTTTCCAGTCCCCGCTTGAACTGCAGGACACGGCTGCAACCGCCACGGGAAGAAACAAAACATGCACGATCTTGATCCTGGATTTTAATTTCATTCGATGATCAGTTTTTCAAGGTTTTCGGAGGAGGCCACTTCTTTCCCGTCCACCAGCACGTGCAGCCCTTTGCCTTTTCCATAACGGGTTCCGGTCCGGTCCCAGAGAATTGTAAGTATTTTTCCATGATAGGCTACCCGGTCCAGGCAGAACCAATCCCAGGTACCGGGAGGCAGCAGCGGGTTAACCTCGATGATTTCATCGGCCCTTGGCCGCAAGCCAACCAGTCCCGTAATGACAAGGTCGTTGAAGGTGGAATGATTGTAATACCGGCTCCGCTCCTGGTCCCCCTTCAGCCAGTAGCCCGTAGTCTCATCCAGGTACTCCCCGATATAAGGGCGTCCCCGGTAATACTGCGATTCCACGTATAGCTCCATATGCCTGAAAAAAACGGAATCGTCCACAGGTGCGGACCGGTCACTATCCAATGATGCAGGCTGAATATCTTTTAATGGTGCGGGTTGGTTATCCTTCAATGATACGGATTGGTCAGGGTTCAACGCTGCGGGTTGGTCAGGGTTCAACGCTGCGGGTTGGTCCCCGTTCAAAAGATTAGCCATGGCCGTCAGGGTCTGGGAAGTGGCAAAGGGCCAGATGGCGCCGTCCCACTCGCAGTTGCAGCAGCCATGTGTACGAAAGGCCGGATGGCGCCGTTCGGCTGTGGTCAGTCCAAAGGGGGCAAGAAAACCTTCCGGGTCCGTGACCTGCTCCCAGGCTTTTTCATAGCCCGGCCCGGGCAGGCTGAAATACCATGGGATATAGCCGATGGCCTCGCGGACTCCTGCAAATTGTCCGTCCTCCTTCCGGGTTTCGAAGAAAGCGCTTTCCGGGTTCCAAAGATGATTAAGCACAAGTTTCCGGAGGGTATCCGCCATGGCTGCATACAATTCTTCGAGCCGCTTCTCCCCAGCCATTGCGGCGATCCGGGAAAGGGCCACTGCATTGCCGTACATATAGCTGTTGATGGTGGGCCTCTCGTTCTGCTCATGCCTTCCCCCGCTGATCTGTTCCTCCATCCCGTCCCGCACATCGTACTGCCAGAAAAGGCCGTTCGAAAGGCGGTGGTCCGATTCCCAGGCCTCGTATTCCCATGCAAGGTCGGGAAGCATGTCGACCAGAAATTCTTTGTTTCCATCAACGAGGTACCTGTTGTAAAGGGCCCAGGCGGTCCAGCTGCTGAACTTACGTAGCTTTTCCATGGGTCCCCCTTCGTTCCCCCTGTACCAGACATGAAGGTATTCATCCAGGTATTGCGGGTCATGCAGCCAGCGGGACTCGAATATATGATGGCCGAGCGCACAGCTGATCATGTTGTATCGGTCGGCATAGGACCGTTCGACGAGAAATTCAGTCATAACATGACCGCGGGGTATTTCCTTTATGTGTTTCCTCAGGGTCCACCAGCGGAAGTAATAAATCTCCTCGAAATTATCCTGGGGGCACTCAAAAAGGGGTATGTTCTCCACCATCCAGTCCCAGGCCATCTCATTTGGGATCGCCTGGGTGATGTTCTCATCCTCCATCCGGTTGAAATACTCCACGTAATGCCTGAAATCTCCCGCATCCAGTACATATGCATCTCCTGTGCCCGGTTTTGTTTCCAAGCTGCAGGCATTCAAAAGCATGCATGTCATTGGTATCGAGAGCAGTGCCTGTCGCATTATCCGGTATCGTTCAGACCGCAAACAAATTCTGAAATCCTTGTAAATTAAATACTTGCAAGGGTTTGTTTCTTTTGTCTCGCATCCTGTCTCGCAAACTACGGTCTTTCCTGTTGAAATTTACCCCATTTTACCTGGTTTAACTTAGCTTTTCAATGCCCTAATTTAATTACTAACTTTGATTTAAGTAATTTTCCATACTGTGTGCAAAATCCGGTGTGATTGGTTCTTCGTCATATTTGGGGAAACTCTCATTCTTTTACTTGAATCTCAAATACCTGATATTCAGGTAAATAAGCTATGTTTTTTGTTTTTATAAACTGTGTATATTATCTTTATGTAACTATCATTCAGTTACTTATGATGGAAAGACAATTAATTAACATGCCTTTCCAAAACCTTAAGTAAATTGAATACACCGATACTACGATTAGGTTTTATGCATCAATCATATCTATTCGGTCAAAATGCCCTTTGTGTGCAAATCATAGCACAAGTCCATGAACATTGCATCAGAATGCTTCCCAAAAAGTGACGAAGAACCCCTATGTCCGGAAATTGTAGACAACCAAATTATAATGCAATATTCTCACATACAAAACACAACCCGTCATTCTTTTATTGTCTTTAAAGGTATTCTTACAGTAATTATTGTCCCTTTACCTGTCATCCCTTTAATTTCCATGTCACCTCCCCATTTCTTAATCCTTTCCCTCATATTCAAAATTCCAAATGATTCTGAAGAATGAACCTTCTCATCCGGTATTCCAATACCATTATCCTGAATTTTCAGATCCAGATTATCATTTCTTTCTTTGATGATCAGCTTGACTTCGGTAGCACTCGCATGTCTCGCAATGTTGGTTAATGATTCCTGTATGATCCTGAAAACAGATATTTCCTGTCCGGGAATTAGCTCTGGTTCTTGTTGAGGAAGTTCATACCTGATTTTGATTTTGGCCCGGCTTTCAAATTCTTGAATAAAAGCTTTTAGTGTTTCCAGAAGTCCCAGGTCATCAAGCATCATGGGTCTGAGTTCCTTAGATAATCGCTGAACGCCATAGATAGCTTGGTTGATGATCTTTATCATGGATCCGATACGCTTTTTAATTCCTTTTCTTTCCGGTGGCATCATTTTACTGATCCAGCTTATATCCATTTTTATGGCTGTCAGTATCTGTCCCAGTTCATCATGCAACTCACCTGCAATATACTTTCTCTCCTCCTCCCGGATGGTTTCCATATGACTTGAAAGTTTTTTAATCTCATTGTAGTGACGCAAGATATTTTTCTCAGCTAAAACACTTTCTGAAATATCGTCATATACTACAACCATTTCACCCGAAGGCAGTTTATAAACGAAGTTTTCAACATATAGATATACCCGTTCATCTTGATAAAATTGGTTTGGCACCACTTCGGAGATCCCGGTCTTTCTTACCCTGTTTAATGTATCCCATAAACCCTGCTTTTTTGCACCCGGTAAACAGTCCAAAAGATATTTATTCATGATATTCTTCTTATGTTTTACCTGGAAAATTGCCATCCCGGCCCTGTTCATATCTTTAAACAAATAATCTTTCCTGACGGGATCATATGCGCATACAGCAACTCCGCTTGACATGTTGGAAAATAATTCCCTGAACCTGGTTTCACTGTCTTTCAATTCAGTTTCTGCTATTTTTCGCTCTCTGATATCCCTGGCCACACCGGCAAATCCAATCAGATTTCCGGATTTATCGTGGATGGCAGAATAGGAGACTTCCATGGGAATTCTGCTGCCATCCAGCGCAATCATTTCATATTCAAAATAAACAGGTATATCCTTTCTTTCCAGGGCATTCCTTACATTTATATTATCTATAGCAGCAGCATGGTATTCAGGGGCTACAAAATCCAGAATAGAATGACCCATGATTTCATCTGGCTGATGACCCAATATTTTCTGAACAGAAGGACTTAAATAGGTTATTTTTACATTCGTATCAATGCGCCATACAATGTCGCTGATATTCTCATTGATGCTCCTGAGAATAGTTTCGCTTTCTGCAAGGGCAATTTCGGTTTGTTTCCGCTCTGTTATGTCCTGGTTGGCACCATAGGTTTTAACAGTACGACCCTGGTTATCTTTGACGATGAAGAAACGGACGGCGATGTAGCCGGTCTTGCCATCTGCATAGATCATACGGTGTTCAATCTGACGGTCGTAGTTGGGATCGGTGGTTTCAAGGGCTTTCCGGATCTCGGTACTAACCACCTGCATATCATCAGGATGCACGAAAAGCTGAGCATAACGGGCAGACGGCAAGGTATAGCCGCCGACCTGTTCTGCAGTTGTCCTGAAAATGGTGTAGAAATGATCGTTGAAAGTAAACAGGTCTTCAGCTACGTCATATTCCCAGTATCCCAGCCGGGCGATCCTCATGGCGTTGGATAGTTGGGCCTCGCTGATAATCAGGGCCTCTTCCGCCTGTTTGCGCTTGGTTATATCTTCATAGGTGCCGAGAATACCTAAGATGCTGCCCTCCGAGTCTCTCAGCTGTACCTTGCTGGTACTGGCCCATGCCTGGGTACCCTCAGCCCGGAAAAAGGGCTCTATGATGTTGTATTCAGGAATACCTGATTCCATAACCCTCTTGTCGACCTCCCGAAACGAATTCGCCTGCTCTTTATCCCATGGAAGATCGTAGTCGCTCTTTCCGACTAACTCTTCTGAAGATCTCAATCCGGTCGCATCCAGAAAGGTGCGGTTACCGCCCATATATAATAAATCATGGCCCTTCCAGAAGACTGCGGCCGGGATCGTGTCCATTACAGTCTGCAGCATTTGCCGGGATTCAAACAACTCTTTTTCAATTTTTTTCCGCTTGCTGATGTCTTGAACTGTTCCGAACAACTTGACAATACGCCCACTCTTGTCCCTAATCGGATGCATCGAGGCCGAAAAGAAAGCGGTTCTTCCACTCGGCAAGTTGGCCTGTAGGTCGTACTCGAATTGTTCCCCGGTTTCTATTGCCCGCCGTGAGTATTCATGCAGAATCGAAGCCTGTTCTGAAGAATAGTAGCTGGCCTCTTCATCGGGAGTGGGTGGACCAAGCGCCGGATCACGTTCATATAGCTTATACGTTTCGTCAGACCACTCAATTTCTCCGTGCTCAACGTCGAATTCCCAACTGCCGATTCGTCCTGCTGTCTGCGCTTCTTTTAGCTTTCGCTCGCTCTCCCGAAGCGCATCCTCCGCCCTTTTGCGCAGGGTCATATCAGTGACCAAAGCAAAAAAACCTGAAACCTTACCTTTATCATCCAAATCCGGAATATATTCGGCAGTAACCCAGCGTGTGCCACCATGCGCATAGTTGAGTTTATCGTCAAAGGTTATCCGCTGGCCTGATAATGCTTTATCTACATAATCTTTTATTTGTTTATAAGCAATCTCACCCAGTACTTCTCTGTAATGTTTCCCGATGATCTCTTCAGAAGAGATCCCAAACCATTTTTCATATTGCTGGTTGACAAAACTATAATAACCATTTGCATCTAAATATGAAACCAATGCAGGAATATTGTCTGTGATCGTGCGGATTTCATTTTCACGCTTCCGTAATGCCTGCTCTGTCTTCTTTAACCCGGTGATGTCCCTTGAAATAACGGTTATTGATTCGAATTTCTTCGTTTTAGAATCTATGATCGGGCTTATTGTTCTTAAAAAGTATCTTCCATCTATTTCACTTTGATACTCATAATGGAATGAATTTCCTGATTCATAAACAGTCATAACTTCTTTCATAAAATCACTTTTTCTTTCATATGAATGGAAATCTCCATATTTTTTTCCGATCAGTTCCTCCAGGGTTAACCCTCGTCTTTTTAAGTACTGATGGTTACCATATATATATTTCAGATCATGATCCAATATGTATATGATAGCATCGGCTGATTCGATCAGGTTCCTGAATTTCTTTTCACTTGCCCGCAATGCATTTTCTATAATTTTCTGTGCAGATATGTCTTTTAATATGCAGTGAAACTGAATGAGATTGCCTTCCTCCTCGTACAGGACAATGCCGCCTATCATAACATCAATCTCGCCCCCACCTTTCTTAATCA
>CAZVLG010000392.1:0-3078 GCA_964627835.1 uncultured Bacteroides sp. | reverse complement strand
GTAAAGGAAAGTCTCCCCCATAAACTGGCGGAAAAGGTTCTTCCAGCTTGCGCCGAAAACCTTCCGGATCCCTACGTCCTTGATTCGTACGGTTGCCTTGGCAGTGGAAAGGTTCATGAAGTTAATGCAGGCGATCATAAGAACCAGTATGCCTATAATAAGGAACAGGTAGATCAAAAGGTCTCCTCCTACCTGGCTGTAGCGGTTCGTTTTCGGAAGGGCAACCAGGAAAGTCTCCCCCCTTATGTCGGTATCGAAGCTGAAACGTTCGGTAACCTTTGATTTTACCTTCTCCTGATCGGCATTTTTGTCAAGCAGCACATAGGTATGAAACCGGCAATTGCCGTACAGGTTGCCCGTTTCCTCGATGTCAATGCCCAGGTCCGAGCTCAGCTCGAACGGTACCAGGAAATCAAAAGGACGATGCGTGTTGAGCGGAACATCCTCGATAACGGCCATGACGGTAAGCTCGATCCGGTCGTTTATCCGCACTGAATTCCCGAGCGGGTCGCGGTCCCCGAAATATTTTTTTGCCACACCTTCCGTAAGTACAATGGAATAATGGCCCTCCAGTGCGGCTTCGGGATCGCCCTTAAGAACGGGATAAGTGAACATCGAGAAAAAACCGGGATCCGCCCCGAAACCTCCGTTCTCGATGAAAGTATTATCCCCCGCCCTGAATGCCAGTTCGCCCAGGGGACTCATTCGGCAGACCTGGACGATCTCCGGGATCTCATCCATCATGGCACCGGCCATCTCATTCGAGGTGGTCGGCTGGAAATTAAAGGAAGTACGTACATCAAGGACCCTCAGGTAGGTATGATAGATGCGTTTATGATTGTTGTGGAATTTATCATAACTGAGCTCGTCCTGTATCCACAACAGGATGATTATGGTAAAGGCCATACCCAGCGACAGTCCCATGATGTTGATGATGGAAAAGGCCTTATCCTTCAGGATATGGCGGATGGCGATGAGCAGATAATTCCTGAACATGATTCGTAAATTTATGGGTATCCTGGGAATTAAACCAAGATTTGTGCCCTTTTTAGTAACATTATGAAAATGAAATGAATACGTATTAAAAGATACCGGGCCATATTTGTTTACTGGTGCATTATCATACAATGGATGTAACAAAATCATACAATTTATTTGTTTTTTGCAGGCAATCCAGTAGCTTTACATAAATAGTCCTGGAATGATGGATAGAACCGACGGCAGTGTATTGATCGTGGATGACAATCCGGGGGTAGTCCGTTCGCTGCACCTGTTCCTGAAAAACCGGTTCAGGGAGGTCCTTACCGCCGAAGACCCAGACCGTCTTCCGGAGATCCTGAACGGTTCGGGGCCGGACGTCATCCTGCTCGATATGAATTTTACTGCAGGGGAGAGCAGTGGCCGAGAGGGACTGAAATGGCTCAGAAGGATCCTTTCGATCGATCCGGATGCATCGGTTGTATTCATTACAGCATACGGCGGCATTGATCTTGCCGTGAAGGCGATCCGGGAAGGGGCCGTTGATTTTGTACTGAAACCCTGGGATAACCAGAAATTACTCTCCACCTTAAATACAGCACTGGCACTTAGGAGATCGAGGCAGAGGATCAAGGATTTGAATATAAAACAATACGCCCTGCGTTCGGACATTGACCGCGAATTCCGGTACCTGCCCGGGAATTCTCCTCCGATGCAGGCAATTCACACAGCCATTGGCAAGGTGGCACGGACCGATGCCAATGTTCTGATCACAGGAGAAAATGGCACAGGCAAGGAACTGGTTGCCCGCGAGGTGCACCGAAGGTCGGCCCGTTCGCCGGAGGTGTTTTTATCCATTGACCTTTCCACCATCCCGGAAACCCTGTTCGAGAGTGAATTATTCGGGCACAAAAAAGGATCATTCACGGACGCGAGGGAAGACCGCACGGGGAAATTCCTGGCTGCGAGCGGAGGCACTCTTTTCCTGGATGAAATTGGCAACCTGTCCCTCTCATTGCAGTCCAAGTTACTTGCGGTGCTCCAGAACAGGGAGGTCGTGCCTGTCGGCGCCAATACACCGGTACCCATTGACATCCGCCTGATCTGTGCCACAAATAAAAACCTGGAACAAATGATCCGGGATGACCTATTCAGGGCCGATCTGTATTACCGGATCAATACCATTCAGCTCGAGGTCCCGGCCCTTCGTGTGCGTGGAGAGGACATTGACGAGCTGGCCATTTATTTCATGAAGTTGTTCTCACAGAAATACGCGAAACCGGGACTCCGATTCACTGCTTCTGCACTGGACCTGATCCGCAATTATCACTGGCCGGGCAATGTACGGGAACTGAAACATTCCATTGAAAAGGCGGTGATTCTCAGCGATTCAGATATTTTGGATGCCGACCTTCTCGGACTCGATTCAAAGGCGGCAGGAGGAAGCAATCAACAGGGCGAACGTTCCATGGAGGATTATGAAAAGGAGATCATTGCGAGGATCCTCCGTAAACATGCAGGCAATATTTCGCAAACGGCTGCCGAGTTAAACCTGAGCCGGCAGACACTTTACCGGAAAATGAAGAAATACAGACTATAGTGATGCTGTACAAAAGACTTTTAACCGACATTGTCCTGAGGATCATCCTGCTTGCCTGCACCCTGCTGGTGATGGTCTATTTCTGGACCACCAACCGGGATCCGCTGATACTGCTGAACATCCTGGCATTGCTGGTGATACAGGTGCTGCTTTTCATACGCTCCCAGAACCGGGTAAACCGGAAGCTCCGGACCTTTTTCGAGGCCTTCCGGTTCGACGACATGGGCCTTTCGGGGGAGGATGGTTTCCGGGACAGATCGTTCCGGGAACTGTATGCGGCCATGGCCGGCCTGCTGGAAAAGACAAGGCAGATGAACCTGGAGAACCAGCGGCAGAAGGAATATTTCCAAACGGTAACGGAGCATGCAGGTGTGGGAATACTGGCCTTCAATGAGGCGCAGGAGATCCGCCTGGTCAACCGCACGTTCAGGGAACTGCTGAGGATCCGGGATCTTACGGCCCTGGAGGACCTTGACCGGGTGCAGGAAGGGCTAAGCGGC
>CAZVLG010000391.1:0-1865 GCA_964627835.1 uncultured Bacteroides sp. | reverse complement strand
GTCAATCATAGGCTTGTATCCCTTAACCATATGCTGAACAGCGGTGACCAGGTGGAGATCCTGACCTCCGATAACCAGCGGGCAAGCAGGGATTGGCTGATTTACGTCACCACCGCAAAGGCAAAGTCGGCCATTAAAACAGCGCTTAAGGCAGAAACCAAGGACAGGATCCAGAAAGGAAAAAAGATCCTGGAGGATAAACTGATGGAATACAACCTGAAACCCTCCTCCCGGATATTCAAGAAACTGCTCCCGGCTTACGAGGTACGTTCAAAAGATGAACTATACAGCAAGATCGGTACCGGTATCATCACACTGGAAGACCTTAAAAAGATACTTCGCAAAAATACCAAGAACAAGTGGATACGCTACTGGGAACTGCAGTTCACATCCTCTTCGCGGAGCAAGAAACCGGAGCCCAGCGAAAAGGAAAAGGTTTCATACTCCGGATCGCACTATATGATCCGTGAGAACCTTGACGACACGGAATCCGAATATACCATTTCAAAATGCTGCAGCCCCATCCCGGGAGACGATGTAATCGGGTACCGGAACCCCGACGGATCCATCATCATCCACAAAAGCAAATGCCCTAAAGCCATCCGGCTTATGTCCAGCCAGGGCAACAGGATCATACCTGCCAAATGGACCACGCACAAGATCCTGAGCTACCTGGTGAGAATCCATATCCAGGGACTGGATAAGTTCGGCATCTACAACAACATCACGACCATAATATCGAAGGAGCTGTCCGTAAACATGCGCAACATAAACCTGGTCAGCCACGATGGCGTTTTTGAAGGCAACATCGACCTGTATGTGCACAGCACCAAGGATCTGAACAATCTCATCATGAACCTTATGAAGATCAAAGGGGTGGAATCCGTCAAGCGTGTCGAGAAGAACGAGGATTAGATGATAAAAATCACATCCTATCCTTTCCTAAATAGAAAAAAATAATATATTTTAGCCAGACTATTTTTAATTAGTCTGGTTATGGTTAGTGAAGAAAAGAAGGAGACGGTCAAGAAGATTTTCACAGAATACCTGGAAAAAAAAGGGCACCGGAAAACCCCGGAACGCTATGCCATTCTGGATGAGATCTATTCCCGCGACGGGCATTTTGATATAGAATCCCTCTATATCTTCATGAAAAACAAGAACTACAGGGTAAGCCGGGCAACGCTTTACAATACCATCGAACTGCTGCTTGACTGCAACCTGGTGATCAAACACCAGTTTGGCAAAAATATAGCCCAGTTTGAGAAAGCCTACCACTGCATGCAGCATGACCACCTGATCGATTTGGAATCGGGCAAGGTCATAGAATTCTGCGACCCAAGAATCGACGAGATCATCAATACAGCGTGTGACCTTAACAATTTCAGGCCATCCCACCACTCCCTGTATATCTACGGGTTCTCGGAGGGAGAAAAGGAATCCAAATAGGTCTTTCACAAAGCAGAAATAATTTGTACCTTGACGCTCCGTATCTTGGAGCAAACATTCACTTATTTATTGTATGAAAATAGATGTACTTTTAGGCCTTCAATGGGGTGACGAAGGCAAGGGTAAACTGGTCGACGTGCTGACACCTGATTACGATGTTATCGCCCGTTTCCAGGGTGGACCTAACGCGGGACATACCCTGGAGTTCAATAATATCAAACACATTACGCATAATATTCCCTCCGGGGTATTCCGTGAAAAAAGCATCAATATCATTGGCAATGGAGTGGTACTGGATCCGGTGATCTTTAAAAAAGAGGTGGACGAAGTCAGGGCGCTCGGTGTGGACCTGGGATCCCGGCTCATGATCTCCCGGAAGGCACACCTGATCATGCCAACCCACCGTATACTGGATG
>CAZVLG010000390.1:0-20082 GCA_964627835.1 uncultured Bacteroides sp. | reverse complement strand
ACCGCCTTTATCTCTATCCTTGATCCGGGAAGTTCGAAGGAAGCAGGGTGCAGGGTGCGGTCGATGGAATCCTGAAGAACGGCTAGAATGGTTCCGCTCGACCGGATGATTTCCTCGGCAAGTTCACGATGGATGAATATGATCTTTGTGTCTATTTCAGGCATATAACTTTGCCGATCATCGTCCATTTCTTTTACGTATCTGGAACTGTTCAGATGACGGGCCATTCCGGACGAGAATTCTTCAAGGGAACTGTAACCGGATTTTGGGTCCATTACGATCAGCACGGCTTTGGGCATTCTCATGACAAGCCCGGGCAGTTTATAGCGGAACGAACGCTGGCTGTCCCAGTCCCGGTTATGCAGCAGGCTTTGCTCCCCTGTTAGGTTCATGGGACCGCGGTTCATAATCAGAACCATCTTTCCGCTCAGGTCCATTCCTGCAAGATCATTGTAACCATCCTCTTCAGAGTATATCCCGTACCCTGCAAACACCGCCTCAGCGCCCAATTCCATATAGTCAGAATCGGGATTGAGTATATAAAAAGGGTAAGTGGTCCTGATTCCGGGTCCATCATAAGGATCCACGGTGATGGCAGAATTCTCCGGATCCAGTGTTTTCGTTACAAGGGTATATTCCTGGAAGTAATCGCCGTTATCGTCGATTGCTTTTAAGCCTGCCTTCCGGGCTTGATCGGCCAGGTATTCCGCTGCCCGGTCCAATCCCGGTTCACCGGTTTTCCGGCCATCCATGTCATCGGCCGCAAGAATGGAAAGATGCGATTTCAGGTCCCCCGGATCGATCTCCTGCAATCCGGTCTCCTGGGCTCTACCCTGGGCAAGCAGTAAAATGCTGAGCGCAATGACCGGAAAGGAATGCATCAGGGATCTTTTCATGTTCATGGCACGGCTGGCATAAATCATCATTAAAAATAATGGAAATTATTGAATGGGTTGCCAATCTTTTGCAGTTGTAATAATATGCCATAACTTATATGTAGTTAATCCATCATACAAATGAAAAAATCGGTTCTAATCACAGGTGCTTCAGGGAACCTTGGACAGGCGGTCCTGAAGAGATTCAGCAAAGAGGATTTCCTGATCGCTGCCCTTCACTCTCCCCGGCACGCTTCAGAGGTTGAAAATTCGGATAATCTCCGAACCTTCGGGATTGACCTGATGGACGAGGTCCGGGCGGAAGAGGTGGTGCGGGATGTATTTTCGGTTTTCGGGAACCTTGAGATGGCCATTCTTACCGTCGGGGGATTTGCCATGGGAAACTTCGACGAAACCGCTTTGAAGGAACTGGACAGGATGTACCGGCTGAATTTTTTATCTGCATACACCGTTGCCCGGCAGGTGTTCAGGGGAATGCTTGAACAGAAGGGGGGAGGGCAACTGGTTTTCGTCGGTTCCCGCCCGGCCCTGCACCCGGAAGAGGCAAAAGACATGCTTGCCTATGCACTGGCTAAATCGCTGGTATTCAGGCTGGCCGAGGTAATTAACGAAGAAGGCAAACCCGGTGGCATCTCGGCAAGCGTTGTCATTCCGGGAACCATGGATACTCCCCAGAACAGGTCGGCCATGCCGGGGGAGGATTTCTCAAAATGGGTCCCTCCCGACGAGGTGGCCGATAAAATCTATCGTCTTAGCACTCCTGCCGGACGAAGATTGCGGGGGAGTATCATCAAGGTGTATGGCGATTCGTAAACGGCCGTATGCTACAGCCTGATACCCCCGTTGATCCCGAACCACATTTTTACATTGGTCCTGCCGGCATTATCATGCGTGCGCTGGTAAAAGGCCCAGTTCGGGCCGATCTCATACCAGGGGTAGTACCCGAGGTCCGGGCTGGTTTCTGCGACGGCTATATTCAGTGTGGGACCAAAAAACAGGGAAAGGTGCTGGTTGGGCTGGTAATTGAAGAAAACCCTGAACTGGTTCAGGAGGTTCAGCCTGTCGATATGAAACAGGCGTCCCGACCTTGAATCTGCGATCCAGTATTCCTGGTGGATCATGGCTTCGATGTTTAGGGAGAGGTTCTCCCTGACATCTGTCAGGCCCCCGAAGCCGAATCCCAGCAGCCAGCGGTTTCCCGGCCCCGATGGTTTACCAATGCTGTAAATATTGTGAAAATGGCGCACGCCCATCCGGTAGGAGAAGTTAAAATACTGGGTTTCACTGATGTAAAAATCAAAATGCCTGTAGCCGTTCTTCCTGACAATGTTAATAAAGCCGATGGGCACGCCGCTAATTGAATCGCAAATATTCAGGAATCCGGCAACCTGGGCACCTTTGACATGCCCCGCCACATTCACGAACCCGGCAAGCTGTGCACCATCAATTTCCTTTGCCACGTTCACGAACCCGCTGAGCTGTGCATTTACGATTCCCCCGCCAGCCACACTGGCAAAACCTGCGAGCTGGGCCCCCCGGGTATATGCTCCGGCCACATTGAAAAAGCCTGCGAGTTGGGCACCCTGGGTTGTTCCGCCGGAAACGTTCCCGAATCCCGCACCCTGGAATCCCCTGGTATCGCCTCCGGAGACATTCAGGAACCCGGCACCCTGGAATCCGGTGGCATCCGCTCCGCTGATATTGAAGAAACCTGCGAGCTGGGCCCCCTGCATATAAGACCCCGAAATATTAAAAAACCCTGCTCCCTGGAAACTCCTGGCCGATCCCCCGTTTATGTTGAAGAACCCGGCGAGCTGAGCGCCATCAAGAGACCCGCCGACCACGTTCCCGAACCCGGCCGCCTGGAAACCATTGACATAATAATTTACCGAATTGATGAAGCCTCCCAGTTCTGCTCCGTTTACACCGCCGGCATTACCAACGAAGAGGTTCAGTGAGAATTTATTGACCGTCCTGGAATTTCGCACCCAGTTGGTGCTAAGGGGCGGGATCATGAAAGTGAACTGGAAATTGCTTTCATAGAGTTCAGGTATCTTCGGCTCCTGTATCCCGGGTTCCGTTTCCTGGGCCCGGATGGGTGGAAATAACAGGATCAGTGCTGTGATCAGGATAAATGTGTTTTTCATGTGTTCAAGAAGGCTTGATCGTTGCTTATATCCCTAAAGACATGAAAAAAAATGCAGGGTTGTATCGGGCTTAAAAAAACTTATTCAATTTTCTGCTTGACATCTTCCTTCCCGACTCCGATCGGAATGCCCACCTGCACATGAAATCCCCTGTTGTATTCAGCAGGCAGGCTTTTGTCTCTCAGCGTATTTACAAATCCCTGGGAAAGGCGGAGGCTCAGGTTCACCCCTTCGCCACGGCCGAACTTGTACCCGAGTCCCACGTCAAACTCCGCGTCCCAGCGTGTGATCTCGTCACGGATATCATCCCTGTACCTCAATTCCGATTTTTCGGTTGGCTTGATCTGGAAATATTCCTTAGAGTTTGCCAGCAAACTGAAGCGGAGCCCGGCCTCAAAATAAAGCTGGCTGGTGAGTTTATACCTGGGAAGGAAGACAAAGGTGAAATATCCCAGATCCTTCCAGGTTTCCAGGGGCGTCCATCCATGTCGGATCGGGTATGGTCACGGTATTGACCCCTTTTGTACCCATATGGTTCAGGAACAATAATTCCGGGTGCAGATACCAATGATCAGGCAATTTAAAATTGAAATACAGGCCTATATTTAATCAGGCGGCCTTCGAAGGTATTGGATAAGCTGCCGGTAATTTGGGTCGGATGGATAATATTCGCTGAGTTTCTCAGCATACCGGATGGCCTCCTGCCTCTTGCCAAGCTCGTGGGAAAAGGTGGCAAGGGAATACAGCAGGTCGCGGTCATAGGGATTTTCAATCAAGGCATTTTCCAGGAAATCCACTGCTTCCTGTGGCTTGCCTGTGGAATGGAGCCCGACCCCGTAAACATATGCAGAACGGGCGTTATCCGGTTCCATCCGGGAAGCCTGCTTAAGGTAGTTCAGCGCTTCTGCATGGGCTTTGCGGCGGACCAGGTTAAGCCCCAGCGCATAGTTCACGGCTGCCATTTCGGGATCACGCTCAAGGGCGTCCCTCAGCACCAGTTCACCTTCCCGGTCCCGCTCCATGAGCCGGTACAGGTCTGCAAGGTTAATATATGCGCCTGAAAAAGCGGGTTCGATCTCAATGGCTTTTTTATATGAGGCTTCCGCCCCGGCATAATCCCCCTGGTTAAGTGCGAGTATGCCAAGGTTCATATGGGCCGAAGGGTGATCGGCGTTGATCATCTGGGTCCGGATGTATTCCTCCAGCACCCTGTCCAGCTGCCGGGCACCGCTTTTTCCCAGGTATGGTGCAGGCATCCGTGACAATTGAAAAGCGGCCGTTGCCCGGATCAGCCGGACAGAATCACTTAACCGGGGGAGCGCAAGTTCCAGCAGGGCATTGTCGTCGGCGGCAAACAATGCGGACACGGCGGCAAAGCGGATCAGCGGATCGGGGTCGGAGAGGCCTTTTCGCAGGACCGGCACGATGGATGGATCCTGGTAGTTCTGCAGCAGGGAAATCGCCGTGGCTTTTACCATGGGGGCATTTTCAGGGTCGAGGGCAATCCGTATCAGTTCTGGCAGGGCTTCCGGGTAAGCGCGGCGGCCTGCCCAGAAAACTTCCCCGTAATGAGTACCGTTCCGGTCAGGGTCCCCGTACCAGGTCCTGCACCAATCCGCGGCCCACTGGTTGCTCCTGTCCGCATGGCATTTTATGCATGCGTTGGGGGACTTCAACTTGTCCGACAGGTCCGGGCGGGGAATGCGCAGGCTGTGATCCCTCCTGGGATCGATCACCATATATGTCCTTTCCGGCATATGGCATTCCAGGCAGCTTGATCCTGCCTGCTCAGGATCGTGGAAATGATGCGCCCGGCTGCCGTATTTCTCGGCAAGGTGGCAGCGGTAACAGAGGGCGTTGCTGTGCACAAATACCTTCCCGCTGTGTGGTTCGTGGCAGTCCTTGCAGACCACTCCTTTGTGGAACATCCTGCTCTGAAGAAAGGAGGCATATACATACACCTCTTCGAGTATCTGTCCGTCGGCAAAATAGAGTCCCTCATCCAGAAGGGAAGGCACATGCGTGTCCAGAAGGGACTTTCCATGTATGTAATCTTCACTGATAATGCCCCGCCTGGCATGGCACCGGGCACACATTTCAACCAGCTTGCGGTCCTTGCGCTGTACAGACCTTTCGGCGGTGCCGGTTTCCATATTAAACACCCAGGAAGCATTATCCTCATCCTTCAGCCGGATGGCCAGTCCCATATCGGCATACGCCTCCGGATTCCCGCCTTGCTCCACAACCCGGGCCCATTCCAGGTGCCGGGAACCCGGACCGTGGCAGGCTTCGCAGGAAACATCAATCTCGCTCCAGCTGGTTTGATAGGTTTTAGTATCGTAATGGTAATTCTTTCGCACCCGGGTCGAATGGCATTCGGAGCACATGTAATTCCAGTTCTGTGTAATATGGGTCCAGTACAGGATATCCTCCGGGGAGATCCTCTCCTGGTCGTAGATATGGAACCAGCGCTGGCCGCCTTCCTGGGGCGGACGCGTATCCCAGCAGTACGGCAACATCTGGAAGGCTCCCTGCGGGAATTCAACCAGGTATTGCTGAAGCGGCCTCACCCCGAAAACATAACGGATGGTAAACTCCATCATTTCCCCACCAACCCCTTCGGTCTGAACCATATACCGGCCTTTGTGCATGAAAAACCGGGTTTTTGTACCCAGGTGCTCCATGCTATGGTTGTTGAAATCCCCCAGTACAGTTTCCACCGTGGCCGAATCCATGGCCAGGTCATGGTCGGAACCCTGGAAAAGGGTGTATTCCCTTTCGTGGCATTCCCTGCAGGATTCCCTGCCGGTGTAACGCAGGCCTGCCTGCCCGGCACCGGCCTGTGAGTCACCGGTCTTCGCCCGATCTCTGCAGGTACTCAGCATAAGGGAAAATCCCAGGATGAACGGGGGAATTAATAAAAGGATCAGGGTCCTTCTTGATACTGGCATGGATACGGCTTTGGTCCTAAAGTTATTTTAAAACCTTCAAAATAGTATTCTTTCCACGGCCATTAGAAGTAATTCAGAAAGAAACTTAATAAATTTACCCTGGATACCCTTTCTCCATTGAACGACCCAGATAATAAAAGTCATAGCCGGCGGGATTTTATCAAACGACTGGCCGGGTGGACTGCTGCGACTGCCGGCATTCTGGCCTCGATCAGCCTCCTGAGGCAGTTTGTCCCCCGCCTCACCCGGCCGCAGAAAAGATTCAAGATCGGGCGCATGAACAAATTCCCGGTAAACACCTTTACTTTCGTTCCTGACAGGCAATTGTATGTTTTCCGTGACCATGAAGGGATCCGGGCCGTTTCAGCCGTATGCACCCATCTGGGCTGTATCGTTGAAAAGAGTGATGAAGGATTTCGCTGTCCCTGCCACGGCTCGTGCTATGACATGGAAGGGAAGGTCCTCGCCGGCGCGGCCACCAGCAACCTCCCCTGGTTCGCCCTGCAGAAGGATGCCGACGGACAGATAGTGGTCGACCTGGGCACCCTGGCGGATCCGGGCGAAAAACTCTACCTGTAAATGATTGCTGTAACACACGATCACAACAAAAAAAAGCTGGGAAATATCCACCGGAATTTCTTCCTGCACATACATGCGGGCAAGATCCATCCCCATTCCCTGAAAGCGGGCTATACTTTTGGATTGGGACCGGTCCTGGGCTTTCTTTTCGCGATCATGATCCTGACCGGGGTCATCCTTCTGTTGAATTACACCCCGTCGGTTGAAGGAGCCTACGATTCAGTCAAGGACATCGTTTTTATCGTACCCGGCGGGAAATACATCCGCAACATCCACCGCTGGGCTGCCCATGGAATGGTGCTGGTATCCTTCCTGCACCTTGCCCGCGTATTCTTTACCGGCGGGTATCTCGGGGGAAGGCGGCGGAACTGGGTATTCGGAGTGGTCCTGTTGTTCCTGGTCCTGTTCATGAACTTCAGCGGGTATTTGCTGCCCTGGGATCAGCTCGCATACTGGGCAGTGACCATCGGGGCGAACATCGCTGCCTCATTCCGGGAACTTACCGATGTCCTGGGCATCACCAGGGTCCTGGATATCGGGGGATTCATTAAGAGCCTTCTTTTAGGGGATGAGAGCGTGGGACAGGCGACCCTGTCACGGTTTTTCATGCTGCATGTCGTATTCCTGCCGGTAAGCCTGATGGTTTTTGTGGGACTCCACTTCTGGCGGATCCGCAAGGACGGGGGAATAAGCCGCCCGATCCACCGCGGACAGGATGATGCAATGGTTCTGGACGGGAACACCGGCGGTTCCGGGCGGGCAGCCGAACAAAAGATATTTACCTGGCCGGTGGTGATGTGGGCCGAACTGGCCATTTTACTCACCACAGCAGCCGTTCTTCTTGCCCTGGCATTCCTGTTCGATGCCCCACTACGTCAGGAGGCCAATCCGGCATTCCCCGAGAACCCGGCCAAATCACCCTGGTATTTCCTGGGGATCCAGGAGCTGGTATCTTATTCGGCATTTGCAGGAGGGGTGATCATTCCACTGCTCTTTCTGATCTTCCTGGTCTCCATCCCTTATGTTGACAGGGAAGACCGGCACATCGGTATCTGGTTCAGCGGGAGCCAGGGGAAAAAGATCAGTGGCCAGTCCGCCCTGCTTGCCATGGTCCTGACCCTCTTGCTGGTTTTTATTCAACTGCGGTTCGGATGGCTGAATACCTGGTATCCTGGCATACCGCGCTTCCTGGTGATGCTGGTCAACCCGGCGACCCTCAGTGCATTGATTTACATATCCTGGGCAAGATGGGTCCGGCGCCGGACAGGCTCCAGCAGGATGGCTGCGATCGCACTTTTTACCTGTACCCTTGTGGGACTGATACTTTTCACGGCCATCGGGATATGGTTCAGGGGACCCAACTGGGAATTTTACTGGTCTGCCTCCCAATGGCCTGTTTTATAAACAATGGATGAAGACAGATACATAAGGCGTTTCAGATGGCTTGCCCTGGTTTCGGCATCCGTCTTTGTCCTACTTCTGGTCACGGCCTGGATAAGGGAAAGTTTTTTGGCGGACTGGAAACTTTACCAGTCAGAGTACCGGGAACTGGCCCTTGAAAGGAACCCGGACGAGAAAGCTGATTTTTCACCTGCGGGCGGGATTTATCAGGTGAGTCCCACAGGGCTCCAACGCACCGACCGCTGCATCACCTGCCACCTCGGCATAGAAAATCCTGGCATGGCCGGCGCTCCCCAGCCACATGCGCTGCATCCCGGCGATCATATCGAGAACCACCCGGTCGGGAAATTCGGATGCACGGTATGTCATGGGGGACAGGGAAGGGCGATCGAGAGGGTCCTCGCATTCGGGGAAGACCCCTCCACACACTGGAATTTTCCCCTGTTGCATCCGCCCTATATCGAGTCCTCCTGCGGCAAATGCCACCTCGGTATTTTTTCGGATCAAATCCTGCTCAAAGGCACCGAAACCTTCAGACACGGCAAAGAGATCTTCGGCCGGGAAGGATGCCTGGGCTGCCATCAGGCAAGAGGGGTGGGAGGGATCATTGGTCCCGATCTGACTACCCAGGGTGAAAAGACCAGGCACGATTACCGGTTTACAAACATCCAGGGGGAACAGACCGTATCCAACTGGCTCAAGGAACACTTCCGGGACCCGGAAATGGTTTACCCGGGCTCGGATATGCTGAAAATGAACCTGCCGGAAAATGAACTCGAGGCCCTGGTAACCTTTACCATGGGACTGTCCAGACCGGATATTTCGTACGATTACCTTGAGGTGGAAGCCTTACAGGAATTCCGGGGAATGAGGGCGGCTCTTCCGCCGGGGAAGGCATATTCCATGATTTGCTCCTCATGTCACGGAAAAGAAGGGGAAGGCAAGGACTATGAAACATATTCAACCGGTGTTCCGTCACTGGGGAATTATGATTTTATCCGCGTTGCTTCCCCTGAGATGATCGCATTTACCATCCTTCATGGAAGGGGAAGAAGGCAGATGGCATCCTGGCTTCCTCAACATTCCGGCCTGAGCATGGCGGAGATCGATTCCTTGGCAGGCATGATCGGTCGACGATACGCCCCCGGTTCAACGTTCCGGGAAACATCCCGGAAGGCAGGCAGGGCAGAGGAAGGAAGGCAGATTTACAGGGCTGACTGCGCCATCTGCCACGGGGGAAACGGCATGGGGGATATCGGTCTGCCGCTCCATAATGCGGATTTACTTGCGTCAGCATCCGATGAATACCTCTTTAATACAATTGTATCAGGCCGGAATACCGCAGGGATGCCTGCCTGGACCCGATATTCCCCGCAGGAGATGGCCGACCTGATAGGCTTTATCCGTACCTGGGGCAAGGGGCCACTTCAGGATAGGGGCATTGAACTGCCGGAAGGCGATCCGGTAAAGGGAGCCCTGAATTACCATTACCTCTGTTCCAGGTGCCATGGTGAATTTGGAGAAGGCAATACGGGTCCCGCAATACTCAACCCCGACTTTCAGAGCCTGGCCTCTGACCGGTTTCTGTATGAAGCCATATCAGGAGGCCTGGCACATACCGCGATGTTTGGCTGGACGACCCAGGTGCAGGGAGCCGGGAAACTGAACGCTCAGGGCGTCAGTGACATTATTGCCGCCATGCGGCAGGCGGCCGCAGGCGACCGGGATTACATTTATCAGGGCAGCAATCCCGGCAATGCCGTAAACGGCAAAGAACTGTTCGCGGATCATTGCGCACAATGCCATGGCGAAAATGGCCGGGGCACCGCGGCTCCGGCACTGAATAACCAGGAGTTTCTGAGCGCTGCCACGAACGGGTACATCATGGCTTCTATCAGCATCGGCCGGAATGGAACGAGAATGCCTTCCTGGGGAAAAGGTTCCGGCGAGTATCCCGTGCTGGGCGCTGCCCAGCGAAAGGACCTTGCCGCCTATATCCGCTCCTGGCAGCGGTACAGGATCTGGAAATAGCCAGAGCCCCAACCTCATCCGCTCCTGGCAGCGCTACAGGATCCGGAACTAGCCAGAGCCCCAACCTCATCCGCTCCGGCAGCGCTACAGGATCCGGAACTATAATGCCCTGATGCAGTCCCTGACCCCATCGATCAGTCCAACGGAGGGCTCAAATCCAAGTTCACTGCGGGCTTTTTTGATCGAGTAGTTGTATTGCCTGCCGACCAGCCTGACCGCATACCGGCTGAGCCTGGGAGGCCTGCCGGAAAAAACCGAGAAAAATTCCATCAACGCTGCCACGCGGTAGGCCGTTTTGTAGGAAATATATCTGGCATTATACGGGATATCCAGTTCCTCGCTGAGGGCCTTGAGGAAGGCATTCCAGGAAGGATTCTTTTCGTTGGCTATGTTATAGGTTTGACCCACAGATTCGGGACGCAGCAATGCCAGGTATACGGCTTCCGCAACATCTGCCACGTTGACAAGGTCAACGGAATGATTCCCGTCTCCCATCATCCTGAATTTTCCGGTTTTCAGGTTTTCCGTCAGCTTTGGCAGGAACTTGCTGTCGCCTTCCCCGTATACTGCTGTTGGCCTGAGGATGGTAAGGTCGACCCGGTTTTTTCCCGCGTATTTTTTAACGAATTTTTCCGCTTCGATCTTGGTGTCACCGTACGGATCCCGTATCTTTTTATACGGCTGGCCCTCGGTGATCTTCAGATCCGGTACACGGCCGTAAACAGAAACGGAACTCATGTGGATGAACCGGATTACCCCGGCTTTTACAGCCCGCCTGATGACATTCCGCGTGCCATCCACGTTGATGCTGAGGCAATTTCTCCAGCTCTGGTATCCGACCGCTCCGGCCATATGGATCACGGTATCATGCCCGTTGATCAGGCCCGAAAGGCTTTTCGAACGGGTCACATCTCCGCGGACAATATGCTGGCCCCGGAGTCCTGCATCCGGTTCCCCTTCTGGCAAAAGCAGGGTAAGCTCATAATTATCCTTGAGGCGTTTGACTACAGCCTTGCCAATAAATCCGGACGCCCCGGTGATAAATATTTTCTTGACCATAGGCTTTGAAAATTAAGAATCATGAAGTTATTAAATTATTGGCTGAATGCGGCAATTAATCTCGCAAACGATTTCGAAAATCACATGAAAGACCGGCTAGGTTAAAAAGTTACTTTTTTGGATTTTATTTGATTTTCCGTCGCAAACGTTTGAATCAATACCTGCCTTGTATTTTGGCAATAATATACTCCATCTGCCTGAAATATAATACGATAAGGCCCTAATAGTCTCGTATATTATCCTTACTTTTGGTTGACCGGCTGAGCATTTTTTAAAACCTAAATTTCACAGATGAATAACAGGATAAAAACCAAACCAAGATTGAGTTTCTGGCAGATCTGGAACATGAGTTTCGGATTCTTCGGCATACAATTCGGGTTTGCACTGCAGAATGCGAACGTAAGCCGGATTTTTGAAACCCTTGGTGCCAAGGTCGAGGACATTCCCATTCTCTGGATAGCGGCGCCGGTGACGGGACTCATCATGCAGCCCATCATCGGGCACATGAGTGACAATACCTGGAACCGCCTGGGAAGACGTCGCCCCTACTTCCTGACCGGGGCCATCCTGGCTTCACTGGCCTTGCTGGTCATGCCTAACTCTCCTGCATTATGGGTCGCGGCAGGCATGCTCTGGATCATGGATGCCTCCATTAATATATCCATGGAACCTTTCCGGGCCTTTGTCGGGGATATGCTGCCATCCGAGCAAAGAACGGCGGGATTTGCCATGCAAAGCTTTTTTATCGGCACCGGGGCAGTCATCGCATCCGCCCTGCCCTATGTGATGACCAACTGGTTCGGGGTGTCAACGACCCCGCTCGGGGAACAGGCCATACCGCCGAATGTGAAATGGTCCTTTTATGTCGGGGGACTCGTATTCCTGCTTGCCGTCCTGGTTACGGTATCCAGGACCCGGGAATACTCCCCTGAAGAACTGAAAGGTTTTGAGGAGGCCGAGGCCGCAGAAAAGAACCGGGAACCTGCCGCACCAGACGGGCACATAAGGCATATACCGAGGTTCCTTCGCTCCGGCATCCTCTGGCTCCTTGCCGGTTTGATTCTCAGTGTATTGTTCTATTATATCAAGGCTGAAGGGGAACTTTATATCCTCTCTTTCGGCCTTGCAGCATTTGGATTGATCCAGCTGCTAACCCATCTTATGAAATCAATAGGTGCAGAAGAAAGCGGGCTCGTAGTGGTCATGACGGATCTTTTCAATATGCCCAGCACCATGATCCAGCTTGCCGTGGTCCAGTTTTTTAGCTGGTTTGCCCTGTTTGCCATGTGGATCTACACGACTGCTGGAGTTACCAGCCATGTCTATGGAACCAGCGACACAAGCTCTGTACTGTATAACGAAGGGGCCAACTGGGTTGGGATCCTTTTTGCGGTTTATAATGGATTTGCAGCCATGGTGGCATTCGGGCTTCCCGTGCTGGCCAGATTCACCAACCGGAGGGTGACCCACATGATTGCGCTGATCGCGGGGGGTGTGGGACTGATATCCGTATATCTGATCGGCAATCCCCGCCTGCTGGTGATTCCGATGCTTGGGGTGGGACTGGCATGGGCGAGTATCCTTGCCATGCCCTATGCCATACTAACCGGGTCGCTGCCCGGAAATAAAATGGGGACCTATATGGGGATCTTTAATTTTTTCATCGTCATACCCCAGATCATGGCGGCAAGCGTGCTGGGATTTATGGTAAAGAACGTATTCGGGGGGCAAGCGATTTTCGCCCTCGTTACCGGGGGTGTGTCCATGCTTCTTGCATCGATACTTATATTATTCGTAAGGGATGTGGATGAACAGAAACAAAAAGGCTGAAATCACTTAATCGATAATTTTAAATGAATCCACTATTTCAGGTACACGACTGGTTGATTGTTGAAGAAGGATTTAGCCCCGAAAATAACAGGGCCGCCGAAAGCATTTTTTCCATAGGTAATGGTAAGCTGGGACAGCGGGCGAATTTTGAGGAATCCTATTCGGGCGACAGCCTTCAGGGTTCATATGTGGCCGGTGTTTATTTCCCGGATAAGACCCGTGTGGGCTGGTGGAAAAACGGTTACCCGGAATATTTTGCCAAGGTCCTGAATGCTGCGAATTGGATCGGCATCTATGTTACCATAAACGGCCAGGTACTCGACCTGGCAGATTGCAGGGTGATCTCCTTTCGCAGGGAGCTCGATATGAAAAAGGGACTGCTGACACGATGGTTTGTGGCAGAAACTCCTGAAGGGGAACAGGTGGAGGTGGCCGCCAGGCGCTTCCTAAGCCTGGAACGGACACATACCGGTGCCATTCATTATTCCATTAAGGCACGCAATTTCAGCGGGGAGATATCCATGACCCCTTACATTGACCTGGATGTTAAGAATGAAGATGCAAATTACAATGAAAAGTTCTGGGTTGAAGTCTGGCAGGATGTAAAGGAAGGAGGAGCCTTCATAATCGGCAAAACCAAGAAACTGGATTTCCAGGTATGTACCGGGATGAAATATGCCATTCTGAAAAATAACAAGCCACAACGGGGGGATTTGAAGATCATAAAGGAATCGAAGTATGTGGGTAATGAGTGCAGGTGTAAGGTACAACAGGGAGACACCCTCGACCTGTTCAAGTACGCCGTTAATATTTCCACCCTCGATTTTCCCGCCGAGAAACTTCCCGAACAGGCTGGGGCTTACCTGAAAGAAGCATTCCATGCGGGATTTGAGAAATTACTCCGGGAACATCAAAGCGCCTGGGAGATAAAATGGGCCGACAGTGATATCGTTATCGAAGGTGATCCTGCTGCCCAGCAGGGAATACGGTTCAATATCTTTCAGCTGAACCAGACCTATACGGGGGAGGATGAAAGGCTGAATATCGGTCCGAAGGGATTCACCGGTGAAAAATACGGGGGAAGCACCTATTGGGATACCGAAGCCTATGCACTTCCGTTTTACCTTTGCACAGCCCACCCCCAGATTGCCAGGAACCTTCTTCTTTACCGCTATAAACACCTTGAAAAAGCGATAGAAAACGCAGGAAAGCTTGGCTTCAGGGATGGTGCGGCCCTTTATCCGATGGTCACCATGAACGGGGAGGAATGCCATAATGAATGGGAGATCACCTTTGAGGAGATCCACCGCAACGGGGCCATCGCCTATGCAATATTCAATTATATAAGGCATACAGGGGATGAGGGGTATTTGGGTGAAGCAGGCCTGGAAGTGCTGATCGCACTGTCGAGGTTCTGGTCCCAGCGTGTGAATTTTTCACCGGAGCGCAAAAAATACGTCATACTGGGTGTTACGGGCCCGAATGAATACGAAAACAACGTGAACAACAACTGGTATACCAATACCATTGCCTCGTGGACCCTGGAATATACCATTGAGGCCATCGAAAAGGTGAAAAAGGGATCCCCCGCAAAGTATGATAGCATCGCGGAGAAGGCTCGTTTTGATGAGAAGGACGAAATCAAGCGCTGGAAAGAAATAATCGGGAAGATGTATTACCCTGAATCCGAGAAGCACGGTGTTTTTTTGCAACAGGACGGGTTTCTCGATAAGGATCCCATAACGGTAGATGAACTTGATCCTTCCCGGAGGCCATTGAATCAATACTGGTCCTGGGACCGGATCCTGAGATCACGCTTTATCAAACAGGCTGACGTACTTCAGGGCTTGTATTTCCTGGAGCACCGGTACGATGTGGAAACGATCCGCAGGAATTATAAATTCTATGAACAGTGGACCGTGCATGAATCATCCCTGTCACCCTGCGTACACTCCATCCTCGCTTCCACCATCGGGGATATTGAGAAGGCGTATAATCTTTATCTTCGGACCGCCCGCCTGGACCTGGATGATTATAATAAGGAGGTGGATGAAGGGCTCCACATCACAAGCATGGCCGGCACCTGGCTGGCCATCGTTGAAGGATTTGGCGGGATGCGTATCCGGAATGGAATGATCCGTATCAATCCACTGATTCCCGAACAATGGAATTCCTATTCCTTTCACGTTCGTGTCAGGGATAATCTCCTGAACATCCGGGTGGATCCTGAGAAGGTAGAACTGAAAAATCATTCCGATTCGGATATTGCAGTTGCGGTATATGAGAAGGAATATACCCTTGAAAGGGGCGGCAAACTGGACATCATCAGAAATAAATAAACAGCTATGGAGAAAATACTATTAATGGCAGCGGTCCTGCTTCTTGCAGCCGCGGTATGCCTGATAGGCTGCAGGAGGAAAGGCGCGGCTGAAGCTACCGGGAAAAAAACCTTCGTCTCCGAGGTGATCCACCCGGACTGGTCGAAAAACGTGACCTTATATGAGATTAATGTCAGGCAGTACACGGAAGAGGGAACGTTCAATGCATTTGCAGAACACCTTTCCCGCCTGCGCGAACTGGGTGTGGACGTGCTCTGGTTCATGCCCGTACATCCCATTGGGATTGAAAACCGGAAAGGCGAGCTTGGCAGTTATTATTCGGCGATGGACTACAAGGATGTGAATCCCGAATTTGGAAGCATGGATGATTTCCTTTCCATGATGGAGAAGGCACATGAAATGGGAATGTATGTCCTGCTTGACTGGGTCCCGAACCACACTTCGTGGGACCATCCCTGGGCCGGGGATCACCCGGATTGGTATATGAAGGATGAGGAGGGGAGGTTCATTCCGCCGATCGGAACCGACTGGACCGATGTGATCCAGCTCGACTGGTCTAACGGGGAAATGCAGGATGCAATGCTGGATGCCCTGATATTCTGGGTTGAGCTGGGAGTAGACGGGTTCCGCGTGGACCATCCGCACAAAACCCCCAAGGAATTCTGGGAAAGGGCACGTGTTGAACTGGAAAAGATCAAACCTGTGCTTATGCTGGCAGAGAATGAGGAACAAACCTATTTCCTGGAAAAGGGATTCGATATGAATTACGCATGGGAACAACACCATTTGATGAATGAAGTTGCCCGGGGGAAAAAGAATGTAAAGAGCATTCGCAAGTACTTTCTGAAAGAAGACTCGATCTATCCGTACAACGTTTACAGGATGCGGTTCCTATCCAACCATGATGAGAATTCATGGCAGGGAACCATTGAGGAACGAATGGGAGAAGCCCATGAGGCCATGGCTGTATTTATATTCACCATGCCCGGGGTTCCCCTTGTTTACAACGGACAGGAAGCATGCCTCGACAAGCGGCTTGAGTTCTTTACGCGCGACCCGATTGAGTGGAAGGAATGCGATAAGACGGAGCTTTATAAAACGCTGATCCGCCTTAAAAAGGAGAATACTGCCCTCTGGAACGGTGAATTTGGCGGCACCATGCAGGAAATTAAAACCTCACGTTCAAAAGCTGTTTTTGCCTTCTCCAGGGAGAAGGACGGAAACAGGGTGATCACCATGCTGAACCTGAGTAAGAAAAAGCTAAAGATTAAGCCGGAATTCAGGGGACTGGAAGGGGAATATCTGGATGTTTTTAATGGCCGGTCCGTGCATCTGCCCCTGACAGATTCACTGAAACTGGATGCATGGGACTACCTGGTTTTAAAGAAATAGCCGGAGAGGATAATCGGCAGAATCCAAATACCGGTACCTTTGAACGGGTGCCGGTATTTTTATTTATTGTTTTACGATCCTTGCGGTATGGCTGAAATCCCTGCCCGAAACATGCAGAATGTAAATGCCCGGCGAAGCCGCCGGGCCTTCGTCGGGATGCCCGTCCCAGGAAACCACATTTTCCCCGGGTGAAACATGGATGTTTACCCATTGTTTGACGATGCTGCCCCTGATATCCGTGATGCGAATGTTCAATGTCCTGTCCTTTTCACTGTTTATTATAAGGAACAGGACATCCCTGGCTGGATTCGGGTACAGGCTTACGGTAACCGGGTCATTTTGCAGACGGAAGTATTTCTCAGTGGTAATGATATCCGGTAATTCAAGCTGCTTGTCCGTGTAAAGATGGTATTTGCCGGGCTTCAGGAGGATGGAATCATTGACATTCACGACCTCCTGTACCTCTCCCGTGTAGTAGTCATACCAGGTGCCAGTGGACTGAAAGTTGGGATCGATCCTGGCAGGTGTGGTGCCGAAGTTTCCAATCAGGGTGACATTCATGTCCGGGTGATTCAGATGGATCTGCTTCTGAAAGCCGGAAAGCTCATAACTGTAATCATCGGTTTGAAACACGGGATGTTCCTTCCGCAGGTTTAACATGGTCTGGTTGATCTGGTACAGGCGCTGCCGCCTTCTTTCCTTGTAAAGATCCCAAAGGATAGGTTTCGGGTCCGTCCGCACCGATTCATCCCCGATCGAAATTTCATATCCGAGTTCGCCAAACTGCCAGATCATCTTCGGGCCCGGTATGCTCAGGAAGAATACGGAGGATAACATCATTCGTTCAAGCCTTGTGATATAGTCCTTGACGTTGTACCCTGAAATTGATACGCCCCATGTCAGGGCCTTGTACTGGATCCGTTCCTCATCATGGCTTTCCATGTACGCAACAAGATACGGGTTGTTCCAGCCGCGTTCTTCAGAACTGCCCCAGCTCAGGTCGGAAGCATACCCCATGGTGGCTTCGGCGTATTCATGGTTCATGTTGCCCCAGACCAGCATGCCGTAATCGCTGAGTTCCTTTTCTTCGGCATTGGCCGTGAAATGTTCCAGGATCACATAGGCATCCGGGTAGGCACTCCAGATGGAATCTGCCATGCGTTTCAGGATGCTTATCCTGGAAGGATCGTATTCCCAGCCCTCACCCGGGGTGTTGGTGAATCCCTTGGTAAAGTCGAACCGGAATCCGTCGATCTTGTATTCGCTGAGCCAGTATTTATTCACGTTGTCAACAAAATCCCTGGTCGCCTGGCTTTCGTGGTTGAAATCGTATCCCCAGCTGTAAACAGGGTTGGGGGATTCTTCATTATACCAGGGATTCTCTGCCGTGGGCTGTCCCGTATTCTGATCCTGGTACAATCTTACAAGGGAATGCTGTCCGTTGGTATGGTTAAGCACCATGTCCTGGATGACGGCAATTCCCCTTCCGTGGCATGAATCTATGAAGGCTTTCAGGCTGTTTTTAGGGCCGTAATATTTATCGGGAGCAAAATAGAATGCCGGATTGTAGCCCCAGCTTATGTTTCCGTCAAATTCATTAATAGGCATGAGTTCGATCGCATTGACACCGAGGTTTGCGAGGTAATCGAGTGTGTCTGTAAGTGTTTGAAAATCATGCGCTGCCAGGAAATCGCGCAGCAGCAGCTCGTATATGACCAGCCTGCTTCTGTCGGGTGGATCAAAATCCTGGTTCTTCCATTCATAGGGTGCCTGTGCGGTCTGGAGCACGGAAACCATATGCTGGGTCTTCCCCGCAGGGTAGGCGATCAGCCCGGGGTACGTGTCTTCGGGAATGTATTTGTCGTTCCATGGATCCAGGAACTTGTCGGCATAGGGATCGGCAATGCGTAGATCCCCGTCAACCAGGTACTGGAAGGCATATTCACGTCCCGGTTCCAGCGATCCGATCTCCTTCCAGAAACGATCCCCGTCGGGGGTTATTTTCATGGCTCCTTCTTCGGAGGGTGACCATCTGGTAAATTCCCCGATCACGAAGGCACTTTCTTTATACGGAGCATACAGCACCAGCGTGACGGATGTATCGCTGGTGTAATTGATGCCGTTTATTAGTCCCCCGGGCAGGGCTTCTTCCTCAATGGGTTTGCGGACAAAGAAAAAGAAAGAATCCGCAGCCTGTTCAACCCCTCCGTAGGCGATGACACGCACATGGTTGTCTCCGTAATCAAGGGCTATGACCTCGTGAACCAGTGAATCGTTGTTGTCGCTTTTCTTAATGTACAGATTGTTGATATACAGAGAGATGGAATCGGCTTCCGAGGCCGAGGCAAATACCGGTATGGTATCGTTAAGGTCGACAACAAGAGAGGATTGAGAGGGACGGATGATGGAAAGATTAAGCCCGGCCTCGAATACTTCAAGAAAAATATCCAGTCCCCCGTCATCCTTGCCTTCGTAATAGTTGGTAAAACCAGGTATCGGCTCGCCACTCCGGAATACAAAGGCAAGATGGGTTATCGTATCAGAGGAGGGGATGCCGTAATAGGTCCGGATATCCGGTGTTATTTCAAGGCTGTAGTAATCCTCCGAGATCCGGGTCAGTTTGGTATCTGCCGTATTCTGTCCCCAGTTCGTCTTCTCGTATTTCCAGTCGGAGGTGGCACTGCTTTCCTTTGTCAGCACCCCGGTATGTGCGTACACGTCTCCCGTATACCCCTCCAGTCCCCCGGTCCCCTTCGTGGCATCAAAATAGATGGTAACACTTTCATTGACCGTAGGAAGGCTGGGCTCACTGGTAATAACCTGGGCCATCCCTGTCATCGTGCTGACCAGGAATACCAGGGAGGCTATGGATAATCTCTTCATTATCAATGTTTATATGTTTTTTATTCCAGCTCCAGCACCAGCGCCGTTTTGGCCGGCACATTGAGGCTTCCCTTGAGGTCAAAGGTCCTGCCGCTGGTAATATCCGTACCCTTCTGGTGTTCCCCCCTCAATTCATGGAAGCGGCCCATGTCCAGTTCCGCCTCTGTTCCCCCTTTGTTCAGGATGACCATCACGGTTTTTTCATCATTGTATCTCCCGTACACATATGTCCCGCCATCCGGTGCATAATGGATCAGTCTTCCGGTATGGATCACCGGGTTCTCCCTTCTCCAGTTCAGCAGGGTTTTGAAGAATGCCTGCATCTCCTTTTGTTCCGGGCTCAGTCCGGTTCCCGTGAAGGCATCCACGGGATCCCCTTCCCAGCCTCCGGGGAAATCCTTCCGGATGTCCCCGTGGTGATCACTTTCCGTATGGGTCATGAGTATCTCGGAGCCGTAGAATATCTGTGGAATGCCCCGGGTGGTAAGAATATAGGTGATCCCGAGCTTGTACAGGTCCGCATCCATATCGAGCTGCATGTAGAACCTCGGCATATCGTGGTTGTCAGGCAATA
>CAZVLG010000389.1:0-3216 GCA_964627835.1 uncultured Bacteroides sp. | reverse complement strand
TGGTAAATGGTATCTTCTCCTTTGTCCCCCCCAGCTAAGCATCCCTGATCAGCGAGTTTATACGGGATGGCCCGCACATGGGACTCCCGATACGCAAAGTTCACATGAGCGATTTATTTCATAAATTTATGGAGTGAAGCGCTTTGCAGCAAACCTGTCCCTCCTTCTGTTTTCCGTTCTATGCCATACAATCCATACGAACGCACAGGTGGTTACCGAGGATTGGCTGAAGTCCGAGTACACCATCCTGCTGTCGGGGTATTTCAGCTGGCCCGCCGAGGAGATGATCGATACATTCAGGGTCGGGGTGCTGGCCTCAGAGGGTGTATATGCCCAGATGAGCCTCAAATCCGAGATGCAAACCCTGAAGGAAAAGCCTTTTCAGGTCAGCTATTTCAGGAAGATCGGAGAGATCCGTCCGGTGGATATACTTTATGTGGATGAGAAAAAGAACAACTCCCTGAAGAAGCTCTTTAACCGTCTTAATGCGGAACCTGTTCTCCTGGTCACCGACAGCGCTAATAATTCAGCTTTCGTTATGCTGAATCTGCTTGGGATGAACCTGGCCGGTGACAAGCCCTTCCAGCTCAACAAGATCAATATTGAAAAGGCAGGATTAAAGGTTTCCCCGAAAATTTTACTGGTAGGCGGCAATGAAGATGATCTGAGGGATATATACCATGAACTTGAAATTGAAGAGAATAAATTGAAATCGGAACTTGACACCCTGAACCATGAACTGGAACGAAAACAGGCGGAGCTGACTGAAAGTGAGGAGAAACTTGAAAAAAGAACCGTCGAGGTTATGCGCCTGGTGAATGAGATAGAAATGCAAACTGAGCAACTTTCCACGCTTTCCGACAGCGTTAACCTGAAGCAGATGGATCTGCTTGATAAGGTCCGGTTGCTGGCAAGGCAGGAGGACAGGATCAAGGAGCGCGAATCGGAAATCCAGGAGCTTAATCATGACATTACCCTGAAGGAGCAGGAGGTTGCCGAGCGCAGCAGGACCATTGAGAAGCAACTTGAGGATATTTCCAGGCAAACGGAGATGATGGAGGAACAGCAAAACATACTTGACAGCCAGAAGATACAGATCGAACGGCAAAAGATGGTACTGTGGTTTTTCCTGATCCTTTCGGTCCTTGTTATGGGACTCGGGTTCGTGGGTTTCCGGGCATATCAGATAAAGAAGCGGGCAAACCGCATCCTTCGCGAAAAAAACCAGGTTATCCAGGAGCAGAAATCAAATATCATGAACCAGAAAGAGGAGATCCAGGCCCAGCGTGATGCCTTGCAGTTGGTGAATAAAAAGATTGAAAAACAGAATGCAAACATTACCGACAGCATCTATTATGCACTGACCATCCAGCAGGCAATACTGCCGGATGTGGATGAGATGAAAAAACAATTCGAGGGATTTATCATTTATATGCCGAAAGATATTGTGTCCGGTGATTTTTACTGGTTTGCCAGAGGGAGCAGGAAAAGGTCAGGGGAAGTCTCTCATTTTGTTGCGGTGGTGGATTGCACGGGACACGGAGTTCCGGGAGGGTTTCTTTCCATGATCGGCTCCCGCATGCTCGATGCCATTGTAAACGAATACAAGATGGACCAGACGGATGAGATTCTGGAGATGATGGACCGGAGGATCAAGAATGCCCTGAACCAGCATAAGACCGAAAATGAGGACGGAATGGATATATGCCTCTGCAAAATCACCATGCAGGGTGAGGAAGAAGGCGGTCCCAATGTGTATCTCAGCTTTTCGGGGGCCCGGCGGCCCCTGTTCCTCATGCGACAGGGTAAAGAAGTCGAGGTGGTGAGGGGAGACCGCCGGACGATCGGCGGTAAGCATTTCAATCCCAATCCTTTTTCAAAGAATGAACTCGCACTGAGAAAAGGCGACCGGATCTACCTGACGAGCGATGGACTGATGGACCAGCACTCACCCGAACGGGAAAAATTCGGTACCAAAAGGTTCGTTGAATTCCTGAATGAACATGCAACATTATCCATAAATGATCAGCAGTCAAGGCTCGAGGAGCAGATGATGGGATTCATGAAACTTGAAAAACAACGTGATGACATTACGATTATAGGATTTAAACTGTAAATTTAGAGTATCCAACCCGTTAAAGCTTGAATCCATGGAAAACCTTCATATACCTATCGTAGATGAGGAGTTCGACAAGCCTTTTGTGAATTTCGATGCCAGCACGGGCAAATGCGAAATATCCGGTGAGAGTTTTCCGGAAAAAACGGAGGATTTCTACGGGCAGATCATGGCATGGCTGGAACGGTATATGAAGGAAGTAAAAGGCCCCATTGATTTTGTTTTCAGGCTATTTTACTTCAATACAAGTTCGTCGAAGCGGATACTGCATATCATGATCCTGCTGCAGGATTACATTCAGAAAGGGGGGAAGGTGAAGGCTCAGTGGGAATATGATCCGGAGGACCTGGATATGGAAGAGGACATCGAAGACCTGAAGGTAATATCGAAGCTGGATCTTAAAATGAGTCCAACAGGAGGCGTAACACGTTTCCGGAGACTGAATGATGATCAATGATTCTCATGGTTCAGGGAAGCGTGCCTGATCCCTGAGTTCTTCAATGATTTTTGCTGATATCCAGTAGATGCTGGAGTTCCCATTGCCCGGATCATCATGCAGTCCGGCAAGTGTCCCGTAATTCCATTGACCGGCTTGTATTTCCCCAAGCCTGTTTGACATGAAAAACAGGATCTCTCCATCCCGGCTGACCCAGGCTGACCATTCACGCATCGCTTCGGAATTTACAGGCGCACCCATATTCAGAGGTTCGGACCATTGATCCAGTTCATTCCTGTAAACGATATAATAATCCACGCCGCCCCGGCTTTCTTTCATTCCCATGGCAGGTATGATCAGATAATCCTCCCCCGGTGAGATAAAAGCATTGAAACGGTTCAGTCCGCAATTGACCTGTTCAGGCAGGAGTTCCGGTTCCTGGTATGCCCCATCCACCAGCCTGGATCTGAAGATCTGGTTAAGCTGGCTTCCCTTCCTGGCGCGGGTAAAGTAAAGATGCCCTTCCCTGGTCGGGGAGGGATAAAACTCGGAATCCTCTGTATTGACCGGTCTTCCAAGGTTCTTCGGATCACTCCATCCATCCTTGCTGCGTTCCACATACCATATGTCCTGGTCGCCGGGGGATTCATCCCCTTCGGCCATG
>CAZVLG010000388.1:0-5442 GCA_964627835.1 uncultured Bacteroides sp. | reverse complement strand
CGTAAAAGGCTGCAATATCCTGAAGCAAAGAAATATGACCAGCAGAAGCACGCCGAGCTTTATGGTCAGGTCAACGGCCGTATTCAGAATTCCGCTTTTTTGTGGAGGAAGGGGCTTTTTCTGTTCACTCATCGGTACAGGATTTGATTCAAAACTCTGACAAATATAATTCCAATATGCTACATTTGCCTTTCAGATTACTTTAAATGGCAAGGAATTACGCCCATATCATCTCAAAAGCCCTTACCCTTGAGGTCTGGCAGGTTGAAAATACATTGAAATTATTGGAGGGTGGTGCCACCATCCCCTTCCTGAGCCGCTACCGCAAGGAGGCCACAGGCAGCCTTGACGAGACTCAGCTCCTTGATATCCAGAAAATCCATGCACAGCTTATGGAGCTTGATAAGCGGCGGGGAACCGTCCTGAAAAGCATTGAGGAACAGGGCAAGCTCACGGATGAATTGAGAACCCAGATCGAGCATGCCGCAACAATAAATGAACTGGAAGATCTCTATCTTCCCTACAAACCAAAAAAGAAAACCAGGGCTTCGATGGCGCGTGGAAGGGGACTCGAGCCCCTGGCGAAGATCCTGATGAAGCAACAGGAAGCAATGCCCGAAAAACGGGCCCGGGAATTCCTGTCCGAAGAAGTCCTAACCGTCGAGGATGCCCTGCAGGGAGCGAGGGACATTATTGCCGAATGGGTAAATGAAAACAAACGCTCAAGGGATTCCATCCGGAAACTTTTCGGCCGGTCAGCCATCATCGAATCAAGGGTGACAAAGGGGAAAGAAGAGGAAGGTGTCAAATACAGGGATTATTTCGAGTTCTCCGAACCCCTCAGCCGCTGTCCCTCACACCGCCTTCTTGCCATGTTCAGGGGCGAAGACGAAGGCTTCTTAAAAATCACCATTGAACCCGAGCGGGAAGCGGCCAATAAACTACTTGAAGATATTTTCGTTAAGGGACAGCTCGGGGCTTCGGAACAGGTACGGGAGGCGGTACACGATGCCTACAAGCACCTGCTGCAGCCTTCCATGGAAACGGAATTCAGGAAAATCTCAAAAGAGAAGGCCGACGACCAGGCCATCCGGGTATTCGCCGAGAACCTCAGGCAACTCCTGATGACTGCACCGCTGGGAGAAAAGGCTGTGCTTGCCCTGGATCCCGGTTTCCGTTCCGGGTGCAAACTGGTCTGCCTGGATCCGCAGGGGAACCTCCTGCACAATGAGACCATTTATCCGCATCCTCCCCAGAATGAAAGATCAGCGGCAGCCAAAAAAGTGAGCTCCCTGGTCAGTTCCTATAAGATCGATGCCATTGCCATCGGGAACGGAACGGCCAGCCGGGAAACCGAACAGTTCATTCGCAAACTCCGGTTCGAACGGGAATTGCAGGTATTTGTGGTAAACGAGAGCGGTGCCTCGATCTATTCGGCTTCAAAGATCGCAAGGGAAGAATTTCCAGACTACGACGTTACGGTGCGAGGGGCCGTATCCATAGGGCGCCGCCTGATGGATCCCCTGGCGGAACTGGTAAAGATCGACCCGAAATCCATCGGTGTGGGCCAGTACCAGCATGACGTGAACCAGGGCAGGTTGAAGGAAAGCCTGGACCAGGTAGTCGAAAGTTCCGTGAATAAGGTGGGCGTCAACCTGAACACGGCCAGCAAGCATCTGCTGAACTATGTCTCCGGTTTGGGACCAGCACTGGCTCAGAACATAGTAGAGTACCGCAGGGAAAATGGTGCGTTCCGTTCAAGGAGGGACCTGTTGAAGGTGCCGCGGATGGGAGAAAAGGCCTTCGAGCAATCCGCCGGCTTCCTGAGGATCCCGGGGGCGGAACAGCCCCTTGACAACACCGCCGTGCATCCGGAAAGCTATCCTGTGGTTGAAAAAATGTCTGCCGACCTGGGCTGTGCCCTGCAGGACCTGATCGGGGATGAATCCCTCAGAAGCAGGATCAGGCTCGAAGACTACGTTAACGATGCCACCGGCATGCCCACCCTGCTGGATATCATGGAGGAGCTTGCAAAACCCGGAAGGGACCCGCGCTCCAGGATAAAGATATTCGAATTTTCAGAGGATGTGCGCAGCATAAACGATTTGAAAGAAGGCATGGTGCTGCCTGGGATCGTTACCAATATTACCAATTTCGGGGCATTTGTGGATGTTGGCGTGAAGCAGGACGGGCTGGTCCATATCTCCCAGATGGCGGACCGTTTCGTCTCCGATCCGAACGAGGTTGTGAAGATCCATGAGCATGTGAAGGTGAAAGTTCTCAGTGTGGATGTTGATCGCAAGCGCATCCAGCTTTCCATGAAGGAACTCTGACCCGGAGCAGGCCATTGTGATCGGCTGATCAGCACCGGACTTGGGTCGTTCTTAATCAATTGATTACCAAGACTTTCCAGGCAAATATACCATTCAGTCAACCAGTAATACCAGGCCCTTCAGGTATTCCCCTTCCGGATGATAGATGCTGACCGGGTGGTCGGCCGGCTGGGAAAGCTGATGCAGGATCCGTATCCTCCTCCCCGTATTGGCCGAGGCGGTAAAAACGGATTTCCGGAAGTTTTCCCGGCTGACGGCCTGTGAGCAGGAAAAGGTAAACAGCATGCCCCCGGGTTTGATGATCTCCAGTGCTTTTGCATTCAATTTCTTATAGCCCTGCAGGGCATTGTGCAGGACATTATGATGCTTGGCAAAGGCGGGAGGGTCAAGTATCACCAGTTCGTATTCCTCGCCGGGTGATTCCAGGTAGTCAAATGCATCGGCTGCAATGCCCTTATGCCTTGCCTCTTCCCCGAAATTAAGCCGCATGTTCTGTTCCGCCATCTCGATGGCCTGGACGGAGCTGTCAACGGTATGGACCAGCTCTGCTCCTCCCCCTCTTGCGTATACCGAAAAGCTTCCGGTATAACCGAACAGGTTCAGTACTTTCTTACCCGCTGCATATTCTGAAAGCAGTTTTCTGTTTTCGCGCTGGTCGATGAAAAATCCCGTTTTTTGTCCCCGTTCCCAGTCCACCAGAAACCTGTTCCCATGTTCATAAACCTCCCTTATCCCCGTTCCACCCATCAGGTACTCATTCTTCAGGCTGGAAGCATACCGGGCCGGAAGTGTCGATTCGCTTTTATCAAAGATCGTTGTAAGGTTTTTTTCCAGAATTTCCTTCAATCCATTCACCAGGAATTCCCTGCTCCTGTGCATCCCGATTGAATGAAACTGCAGGATGACCGCCCCGTTATAATAATCAATGATCAGTCCCGGGAGCCCGTCCCCTTCCGCATTCACCAGCCTGAATACGTTCGTTTCCGGATCATCCATCAAACCAAGCCAGGTCCTTGCCCGGACTGCTTCCCTGAGGCGATCCCTGAAGAATGAATCCCCGATTGCCTCTTCCCGAAAAGACAGTATCCTGACCGCAATGGAAGCATCCTGGTAATGGCCGCATCCCAGAAACTCATCCTTATTCGAAAAGACATGAACGACATCCCCTTCTGAAGGTTCACCGTAAATTTTCTTGATGGCTCCCGAAAAGACCCATGGATGGTACCTTTTTGCACTCTGGTCCTTCCCCGATTTCAGCATTATTTTAACCGGTTCCTGCATCAGGGCCTGTAATTTTGCAGTTCCTTGTATATCCTGTAGCAGGCCCAGGCATCCGTGGCCGCATAGAGTTTCTGTGACTCCGAAAGCACACCCGCATCCCAGTTGGAAAGCTGCTGGGACTTGGATATCCTGACACCCAATACGATCCCGGCCATTTTTGCCACGGACTTGTTTTCGATGCCGAAAGCCTCCACGTATTTCTGAAGATCCAGGAACCCGCGGGGTTTGAATTTCCGGACCGCTTTCAGATCGATCAGGTCATCACGCACCGCGGCACCGATCTTCAGGATGTTTTCATTTTCCAGCAAGCGTATCAGGTTATCCGGTAGTCCCACATCAGCGATCCGGAACAGAAAGGCATGGAACTGGGTCGAGAACTGGAGCAGGGAGATCTGATTCTTCCTGCCTTTCTTAAATGCAGGCCGTGTCTCGGTATCAAAACCCAGCACATGCTCCTTCAGCATGAACGGTAAAAACTTTTTAATCCCCGCCATTGAATCAATCAGATGAATCTCACCCTCAAATGCCCCGGGCGGAAGCTGTTTCAACTCTTCTTTATCGATCGTGGAAGAAAACATGTTTTTTTTGCGCCCACAAAGTAAGGAAAAGTCGGGGATATATGGAAAATTTCCATATATCCCCTCCCGGGAGAGCAGGAAAGATAATTGAAGCTGACATCGTGCAAGCGATGTAGCGGCGATTCCTATCCCTCCCAGGAGAGCCTCTCATCAAGAAGCCGCTGCACCACATTCTGGTCCAGTAACCAGCGCAGTACCCTGATATTCTTATCCTCTGAACCTCCCAGCTCCTTTACCAGGTCATCCAGAAGCATGGGCTGTTTTTCAAGTTTTTGACGGATCTTGTCTTCGATATAGTCGAATTCAAATTTCGGCAGATCGAGTTCGCTCTCCTGCATACAGACATCGCAATGCCCGCATCGTTTTTTGCCTTTTTCTCCGAAATATGCCAGCAGGTACAGGCTTCGGCAGCGGTGTTTCCCGGAGGCATAGTCCAGCATGGCATCCAGCCTTGCTGCATACTGCTTTTTTCGATCCTGGTGGTGTTCCTTGCTTATGTGCAGGGCCTTGACATCCAGTCGTTCCTCGGTGAAAATGATCACCGGTGTTTTCTTCTGGGGTATGTAGCGTATGATCCCCATGGCATTCAGCCGCTGAAGATAACGGACGATCAGCTCGGACTTTACCCCTGCCTGCCGGGCAAGGGATTCCTCGTACAGCGTGACATAATCCGAAAAAACGCCCGTATAGGTGCGGAGGACCAGCTTGATAAAGGCATCGAAATCCTCGTTCGCGATCTGGAACCGGTAAAGTTCATCCCGGCTGACCAGGAATTTTATCTTCGACGGATTGAATATCTCATCGGTTAGCTCAAGGTAACCTTCCAGCTGAAGGAACTTCAGGCTGCTGTATATGGTAAGGATGGAGAGTTTATACCGGCTGGCGAATTCAGCCACATTGAAATCAAAAACCTGGTTTTTACCGGATCCAACCGGGAGCTGGTAGAAATTCCCGAGCGAACGGTAGATCAGCTTGATCTGGTCGATCTCCGGGTAATTCATCTGCACCCTTTTGCCGGCACTGGTTTTGTCTGAGGGACTGTAGAGCAGGATTGCATGGGCCGTTTTATGGTCCCTGCCGGCACGTCCGGCCTCCTGAAAATAGGCCTCGATGGAATCCGGCATATCCATATGAATCACGAACCGGACATCTGCCTTATCGATGCCCATTCCGAATGCATTGGTTGCGATGATCACCCGGATCCTGCCTCTCATCCATTCCGTCTGCTTCCGGCTGCGGGATTCCGGGTT
>CAZVLG010000387.1:0-12835 GCA_964627835.1 uncultured Bacteroides sp. | reverse complement strand
ATTTTTCGCCGAAAAAAGCAAGGGCGCCCATATCCACGGCTTTTTTCATGGGTATGGAGCGGTTCTCCTCGAGCTGTATATCGTCACGTATGAGTTGGTTTACCTTTTTTTCGATCCGGCTCAGCTCCTCCTGTTCGACTTTTTTATAATGGGAGAAATCAAATCTCAGGTACTCCGGGTGTACCAGCGATCCCTTTTGCTCCACATGGTAACCCAGGACCTCCCGGAGCGCATAATGCAGCAGGTGGGTCGCGGTGTGATGGCAGGCGGTGGTTTTCCGGGTATCGAGGTCCACCTCTGCCCTGAATGTAGCTTCCGGATCCGAGGGTGCCTTGTCAGAAAGGTGAATGATCAGGTTGTTTTCTTTCCGGGTATCGAGGATCCGGATTTTTTCCGAATCGTTCCGGATACTGCCTGCATCGCCCACCTGTCCCCCGCTCTCCGCATAAAAGGGTGTCCGGTCAAACACCAGCTGGTACCGGGTCTGGCCCTTTTCTTCGGTGCTTCGGTACCGTGCGATACGGACCTCGGCGGTGGATTGGTCGTAGCCCAGGAATTCCGTGGATTCGATGGGCAGGACTACCTGCCAGTCCCCCGCAGTTACCGCAGCCGCATCCCTGGAACGGGATTTCTGTGCGGCCATTTCCTTTTCAAATTCCTCCTGGCTTACCTCCAGGTCATTTTCCCGAAGGATCAGCCTGGTAAGGTCAAGCGGGAAACCGTAAGTGTCGTAAAGGATAAAGGCGGACTTGCCGTCAATGGAGGACTTTTTCTGCTCTTTGGCCCCGGCCATGAGCTGGTCCAGCATCCTTATACCGTTCGCCAGGGTTTTCAGGAAGGAGCTTTCCTCCTCGAGGATCACCTTCTCGATCAATTCCTGCTGTTCCCGGATTTCGGGATATGCATCGCCCATTTCATCGGCAAGCACTCCAACCAGCCGGTACATAAAGGGCTCTTCCTGGGAAAGAAAGGTATACCCGTAGCGAACGGCCCTGCGCAGAATCCTCCGTATGACATACCCTGCCTTGTTGTTCGAAGGCAACTGGCTGTCTGCGATCGAAAAGCTTATGGCTCGAAGGTGGTCCGCCACCACGCGCATGGCCGTATCGGTCGATTCATCCTTGCCGTAAGGGAGGGTGGTGATCTTCTCCAATTCCCTGATTATGGGTTGAAACAGGTCGGTGTCGTAGTTCGATTGCCTGCCCTGGATGACCATGGCCAGCCGTTCCAATCCCAATCCCGTATCAATATGCTTAAGGGGGAGGGATTCAAGCTTCCCGTTGCCCTTCCGGTTGAACTGAATGAACACAAGGTTCCAGAGCTCGATCACCTGGGGATGCTCCCTGTTGATAAGCAGGGCACCGTCCTTTTTCTTTCGTTCAGAGGCCGGGCGTATGTCGATGTGGATCTCCGAGCAGGGACCGCAGGGTCCTGTTTCCCCCATTTCCCAGAAATTATCCTTTCTCGAGCCCTTCAGGATATGGTCTTCCGGCAGATGCTCTTTCCAGTGCTCGTATGCCTCCTGGTCCATATCCAGGGCATCGGCGGCATCCCCTTCAAAGACCGTGGCATACAACCGGTCCTTTTCTATGCCGAGTGTGCCTGTAAGGAACTCCCAGGCCCAGGCAATGGCCTCTTTTTTAAAATAATCTCCGAACGACCAGTTCCCGAGCATTTCAAACATGGTGTGATGGTAGGTGTCATGCCCCACCTCTTCCAGGTCGTTATGCTTCCCGGATACCCTGAGACATTTCTGGCTGTCGGCGATCCTTGGGCGTGTAACAGGCTCATTTCCAAGGAAGAGATCCTTGAACTGGTTCATGCCTGCATTGGTGAACATAAGCGTTGGATCGTTCCGGACCACCATGGGTGCGGAAGGCACGACAGAATGCTCCCTGGATGCAAAAAAGTCAAGAAATGCCTTGCGGATATCCTTTGCCTGCATTATGCTAAAATCAATAAATTGTAACCTTCTTTAATAAAAAACGTTAAATGTTCTCGCCTTAGCGGCTCAAAATTAATTAGTTGTAAAATTAATTTTTTTTTGCTTGAGATTTGGTGGAAAATGATTGAATTTATATTTTCGTGAACAAGTTCTCACAACATGGGTAAGCAACAATTTCATTTTAACCCTGTTACGCATCGCTTTGAATCCCCGAAGCCAAGCCTGGGACTTCTAATGCTTCGCTATGGCCTTCCGCTCATACTTGCTGTATTGCTTTCCCTGGGGATTCGTTTTTCGCTTGGACGGTCCATAACCAACCCCAAAGAAATTAAACTTCTGGCAGAAAAGGAAGCATTTCTCGATCAATATTTGACCATTGAGGAAAGGGTAAAGGAACTTGAAGCGGCCCTGCAGGACTTACAGCACTGGGATGACCATATTTACCGTTCTTTTTATGAGATGGAACCCATCCCGGCTTCCCTGCGTGAGGCCGGTCTCGGTGGGGTGGACCACTACTCGAACCTGGAGGGATACGAAAGCTCCCCGGTGATGATCGGACTCACTGAAAGGATTGACATGGCAGGGGTCAGGCTTGACATCCAGGCTAATTCATTTAATGACCTGCTTTCGAAAGCCCAATACCACAGGCAGTTGATCGATCACAGGCCATCCATCCAGCCTGTATCCCTGCAGGATTTCTACTGGATAAGTTCTGTTTTCGGTTACCGTACCGATCCGATGAGTAAGCGCAGGTCCATGCATAAGGGAGTCGATTATGCAGGCAGGATCGGGCTGAATGTCTATGCTACGGGAGACGGGGTTGTAATCCGCACCAAGGTTTCCCGTACGGGCTTTGGCAGAGAGGTCCTGATCGATCATGGGTTCGGCTATGTTACACGTTACGGGCACCTGCAGAGTATCCTGGTGCATATGGGACAAAAAGTCAATCGCGGCACTGTCATCGGAACCCTCGGATCTTCAGGGAAATCCACAGGTCCGCATCTGCACTACGAAGTACGGCATTACGGTTCTGCAAAGAATCCCAAACATTTCTATTCTGAGGACCTCAGCCCGGAGGAATACGCCAGGATCGTCAACCTGGCCGGATCTGTTGATAACTAGGTTCTTGCGAGAGAGAAATAATTTCTTTATTTTGCGGTTGGAATTGCTGTGGAACCATGGCCAAGTCAAAGTACAGATATAATCCCGAATCCCTGAGTTACGACCGGATCAGGCCGAACTTCAAAAAACGCCTGCTGGTCTTTCTTTCCTATCTGTCCGTGGTTTTTTCCATAGCCGTGCTGCTTAATGTATTTTACTCCTCTGTTTTTGATACCCCGAGGGAGAAGATGCTGATGCGTGAGAACAACCAGTTGCACCTGCAATACGACATTCTGAACGAGAAGATCAGCAACCTGGGAACCATTCTGGAGGATATTGAACGAAGGGACGATAACATTTACCGGACCATTTTTAACGCAGATCCCATTCCCTCATCGGTCCGGGATGCCGGATTCGGGGGGGTGAACCGGTACGAATACCTGGAGGGCTATGAAAACTCGGAGCTGATCATCGAGACTGCAAAGCGCCTGGATCTCCTGACCAAGGCGGTTTATGTGCAGAGCAAATCCTACGATGAAGTGATCGACCTTGCCAGAAGCAGGGAAGACCAGCTTTCTTCGCTCCCGGCCATTCAGCCCATCTCCAATAAGGATCTGACGCGCACTGCGTCCGGCTGGGGATTCCGGATACATCCGATTTACAAGATCAGGAAATTTCATTACGGGATGGATTTTACGGCTCCCACCGGCACCGAGGTCTATGCCACGGCCGATGGAACCATCGAAAGGATCCAGCAGTCCCGGCGCGGATACGGGAATGTGCTGGTGATCAACCACGGGTATGGTTACAAGACCCTTTATGCCCATTTGAATGACTTCAACAATTGCTGGACCGGGAAGCAGGTGAAACGAGGTGATGTCATTGCTTTTGTGGGTAGCACGGGACTTTCGACTGCTCCGCATCTGCATTATGAAGTGATTCTCAATGGAAAGAAGGTCAATCCCGTTAATTACTATTTCGAGGACCTTACCGCAGAGGAATTCGACCGGATGATCGAATTGTCCATGCGCCCGGGACAGAGCTTTGATTAAGAGCTGTAAAATTATTTCTATCTTACCCTCGTATTTCAATTCCGGATGATCTGACATGAGATCCTTACTAATATTTTTCTCAGCCTTTTTGTTCCTTGCGCATCCGATTTTCTCCCAGAAGGATACCCTGACTGTTATCGGGGTGGGGGATATCATGATGGGCACCGATTATCCTTCTCCTGTTTACCTTCCACCGGGGAATGACTGCACTCCCCTGATGCGGGAGTTGTATCCCGTGCTCCGGGATGCGGACATTACCGTCGGGAACCTGGAGGGTACATTCGCAGGGCAGGCAGGCATCCCCAAAAAATGCAAGGATACCACGCAATGCTTTGTGTTCAGGATGCCGTTTGATTATGTGAACTGCCTGGTGGCAGCGGGATTTGACATGCTCAGCATTGCCAATAACCATTCGAACGATTTTGGTCCCCAGGGCAGACTGGAGACCGAACGGGTGCTTGTTTCTCATGGGATCGAACCTGCGGGCTCGCTTGACATTCCATCCGCGGTGCTTGTCCGGGACAGCATCCGGTACGGAATGATCGCCTTCGCCCCGTTCAAGGGCTGCTATTCGATTAAAGACCCTGAACAAGCCGCCGGTATGATCAGTGAGCTCAGGGGGAAATGCGACATCCTTATCGTTTCCGTCCACGGAGGGGCAGAGGGCGCGGACCATCAGCATCTTACCCGGGAATCGGAGATCTACCTGGGGTATGACCGCGGTAATATCTACGAATTTGCCCATACGGCCATCGATGCCGGTGCTGATATTGTATTCGGCCACGGTCCCCACGTCACGCGAGCGGCCGAGGTTTACAGGGACCGTTTTATCATTTACAGCCTCGGTAATTTCTGCACTTACCGCAGGTTCAACCTGAGAGGGCCCAATGGCATTGCCCCTGTCCTGAAGTTACATGTTGCCCCCGATGGCCGTTTTCTCTCAGGAGAGGTTATCCCGGTATACCAGCCCGGGGAGGGCGGGGCAAGGATCGATCCGCAGAAGTGTGCCATTTACAAGCTCAGGGACCTGAGCCTGGAGGATTTTCCGGAGCTCCCGCTGCTTATCAATGATAATGGCATCATAACACTGGAAACAAATCGTACACCTGAAAATTAGAATGAACCCTGGCCGGATCCTTATCCTGTTCCTCTGCTGTCTGCCCGGAGTGCTGAAGGGCCAGCATGCCATTCAACCGGCAGGGTATGACAGCCTTCAGGGACCGGCGCCGCATTACAGGGTCATCATCGGTACATTCCTGGGAAACGAAACAAGGAATTACTACGGCAACAAGGCCCCGGATACCCTGGAGGTGATCTGGAAACATTACCTGGGGGAAGGGGAGACCGTGATCTCGCGAAAGCTGGGTCCCCGGACCTGGGCCGGGGCGGGGTGGACCGGACAGCCCTTGCTGGTTGAAGAGGACGGCGAGCTTTACCTGATCCAGGGAGCCTACGACCATCATCTGAAAAAGATCCGGGCGGCCGACGGCCAGCTCATCTGGGAGTATGGGTTCGACGATGTGGTGAAAGGCACGGGCAGCCTGTGGGAGAACCCGGATGCTGAAATCCCTGAAGAGCGCCTGCTGATCCTGCAGGGCAGCCGGCTGGGCACAGGTCATTACCTGGATGCCAAGCATGTACCGAGTTACAGGGCCGTCTCCTACTTCAGCGGGAAGGAACTCTGGAGGCTGGATGTGAAGTGGACGGACTCCTACAGCAGGGATGTGGACGGTTCGGCACTGATACTGGGGGATACGGCTTACCTGGGACTCGAAAACTCCCTGTTCACGGTTTTCAGTCCCGATCCAAAAAAGGCCCGGATGAAAGACGGGATGCTCCAGCCCGAGGTTTTCAAGGAACGCAAACTTTACCGACCCGAAGACGTTACGGCACATCGATACAACGTGGTGACCGAATCCTCTCCCAGCCTGCTGAACCACCGCATATATGTCGCCTCCGGATCCGGGCATGTATGGGGGTATAACCTGGGGACCGGGGAGCTGGACTGGGACTTTTATACCGGTTCCGATATGGATGGATCTGCCGTGGTTGCCTCAGATGAATGCCTGATGGTATCTGTTGAGAAACAATACATCGAGGGTCCCGGAGGGGCCATGAAACTGGATCCTTCAAAACCTCCCCGGGATGCAGTGGTCTGGTACCACCCGGTTGCCGACAGCAGTTTTTCGGGTTGGGAAGGCGGGATCATAGGAAGCATCGGGATGACGGATGCCTATTCCCCCGAAGGCGAAAAGCAGTATGCAGCCTTTGTCGGCATCGATGGCTACCTCAGGGTGGTCGAACATACCGCTGTGGATACTTCCCGAAAGGTACCCGGTCCGGATGGGAAGACCATGTTCCACCCCCCGAAAGGGGTATATACGAGCTATGTGGGTCCCTCCATATCCACGCCTGTATTTGTGGGGGACAGGCTCATCGTTGCCGGGTACCACGGGATCCGGCTGTTCGAATTTGACTGGAAAGGGAATTTTACACTGCTGGATAAACTGGGACCCGCATTCGAGTCCACACCCATCGTTCACGATGGCAGAATATATATTGCTTCCAGGAACGGATACATGTATTGCCTGGGAAGAAAATAAACGTATTGTGATTTAAAAGCGATTTTTCTATTTTAGTTAATTAAATTCCATCCCATGCCTTACAAGGAACCCAAAGTTGAAAAATTGTTTTACAGCATCGGCGAGGTGGCGGAGATGTTCAATGTCAATACCTCTCTGATCCGGTTCTGGGAAAAGGAGTTTGATATCATAAAACCCAAGAAGAATAAAAAGGGGAACCGCCTTTTTACCAAAGAGGACATCGATAATTTCCACATCATCTACCACCTGGTAAAGGAACGGGGTATGACCCTGAAGGGTGCGCAGAAAAAGATGAGTGAAAATAAGGAAGATGCCATCCATAACCTTGAAATCATCCAGTCGCTGCACAGTATCCGGAAGATGCTGCTGGAGATCAAGGATGAAATGGGTCAGTGATACAGGTCGCAAACCACCTGGGTGCCGAACCATTCAAACAGCTCATTATCAAACCTCATCGCATGAAAGTCAAGGAAATCACCTCGTATCTCGAATCGTTTGCCCCGCTTGCCTACCAGGAGTCGTATGATAATGCGGGTTTTCAGACGGGAGATCCAGAACAGGAGATCAGAGCCGCCCTGGTCTGCATCGATGTAACGGATGAAGTGCTGGAGGAAGCGGTGAAGCTTGGTGCGGGACTGATCCTGTCCCATCATCCGGTGATTTTTGGCGGACTGAAAAAACTTACGGGATCTTCACCCGCCGAACGGATCGTGATGGAGGCCATACGAAAAGGACTGTCGATCTATTCCGCCCATACCAACATGGATGCCGTTCAGCGGGGCGTGAGTTCCAGGATGGCTGAAAAGCTGGGCGTTCTGAAGCCGAGAATCCTTTCGCCTGTCAGGGGGCAGCTTCGCAAGCTTGTATTCTTTGTTCCCACGGAGCATGCAGCCGCAGTAAGGGATGCGGTATTCCAGGCCGGGGCCGGCCATATCGGGGAGTACGATATGTGCAGCTTCAATGCTCCCGGGGAAGGTACCTTCCGGGGTTCGGATGACTCCGATCCCTTTGTCGGTGAAAAGGGCAGGATGCATACCGAGCCGGAACTGAGGGTGGAAACTATCTTCCCGAAAGAAAGGGAGGGCCGGGTATTGCGGGCCCTGCTCGAAACCCACCCCTACGAGGAGGTAGCTTACGATGTATATCCCCTGGACAATGAATACAGCCTGGCCGGTATGGGTGTGGTCGGGGAGATGGATAAAGCCCTGGGGGAAACCGAATTCCTGGACCGCCTGAAGGACTGCTTCGGAGTGCCCCTTATCCGGCATACAAAATTACTGGGCAGGCCGGTCAAAAGAGTTGCCCTTTGCGGGGGAAGCGGGAGCTCCCTGCTTTCGTCCGCCATATCCTCGGGAGCCGATGCATTTGTAACCGGAGACATCAAGTATCATACCTTTTTTGATGCGGATGGAAAGATCCTGATGGCGGACATCGGACACTATGAAAGCGAACAGTTTACCGCCGAAATATTTTATGATTTACTTACGAAAAAATTCCCTAAATTTGCAGTTCATTTGACCGAGGTAAATACAAATCCAGTAAATTATTATTAGAATGGCTGAAAAGGCAAAGAAGGGCGAAGTAGCCGAAATGTCTGTTGCGGAGAAACTCAGTGCATTGTACCAGTTGCAGCAGGTGGACTCAGAGATAGACAAGATAAAAATATTACGCGGGGAGCTTCCACTTGAGGTCCAGGACCTGGAGGATGAGATCGCGGGACTCGAAACGCGGATCGGGAACATTGAGAGCGAAGTCAGTGCCAAGCAGGAATCCATTTCCAAGAAGAACAATGAGATTGTCAATGCACAGGGCCTGATCAAGAAGTACGAGGAGCAGCAGAACAATGTCAGGAACAACCGGGAATTCGATTCCCTTTCAAAGGAGATCGAATTCCAGACCCTGGAGATCGAGCTCGCCGAAAAAAGGAAAAAGGAATTCAGCGAGCAGGCAGCCGAAAAGGAAACACTGATCGCGGAATCCAGAACGGTGCTGGAAGAAAGACAGGGAGATCTGAAGATCAAGAAATCCGAACTGGACGAGATCATCTTGGACACCCAGAAAGAGGAAGAAGTACTCTCCAAAAAACGCCAGGGAATTGAAAACATGATCGAACCCAGGCTTTTTACAGCCTACGAAAAGATCCGGGCCAATGCCAATAACGGCCTGGCAGTCGTGACCGTAGAAAGGGATGCATGCGGCGGGTGTTTCAACAAGATCCCTCCCCAGCGCCAGCTCGATATCGGGTCCAGGAAGAAAGTGATCGTCTGTGAATATTGCGGACGCATCCTGGTGGATACCGATAAGGAAGAATAAGCCATAAGCTGTTTCAAGGAAATAATATCAAGCTGTCCCACATCCAGACGTCGGACAGCTTTTTTTTTATGAAAAGAACGCTTCGCCATACGATCCATTCATGGATCCTGTGCGGCCTGATCTTTCAGGGATCGGTCGTCCCAGCGTTCAGCCGGGATGCCTGGGAGCCGGATTATAATTCAGACACCCTGTCCCCGCTCCATTCAATGATTTTCCAATCGATCCTTGATCTGCGGTTCAGGGAGGCGGCCAGCATGCTGGAACATTCCATGCAGAAGGTACCCGCTGAGCCAGGCCTGCTTTACCTGCAGAACTACCTGGAATTTTTTGATGCCCTTATCGCGGGGGAGAGAGGAAGCTTCGGCCTGTACCTCGAGGCTTCGGGTCAGCGTATCAATGTGTTGCTTGAGGGGATGAAGAAGGATCCGCTGTCTGTTTCGTACCTGTCGTCCATTCACCTGCAGTCCTCGCTTCTGTGCGCCTACCATGCCGAAAACTTCCGGGCGGCAAAACATTATTATTATGCGTACCGCTACCTGCGACAGGCCGAGGAGGCGGACCCGGGGAATCCCTTGAATTACAGGAACAGGGGACTGATCACCCTGGTGAGCAGCTCGATGCCGGAGGAATACCGCTGGCTGCTGAAGATTATCGGGCTAAGGGGCGAACTGGAGGAGGGATTCGGCTACCTGAAGGAGTATTATTCGGCTTCGGAAGGGGCCGGGCGGCTGGAAGCCTGCCTGCTCCTGATATTTGCAGGGCGGACACTGGATCCGGGTAAGCGGAACCTGAGTGATCCTTGCGATACCCCGGGAACCGGTGAAAACCCGCCCGGCAACATTTACGGGCAGACCCTGCTCCGCTATGCCAGGGCCCTGGATGACCTGGCATCGGGCAACAGCAGGGAGGTTGTCAGGAACCTGGGGGACTACCGGCAGGGAGATGGGGAGAGGGCCTTTCCCTATGTGGACCTGTTATTGGGAGAGGCATTGCTCAATGGACTTGACTCAGCGGCCCAGGTTCCCCTCGAACGGTTTATCCGGGACAACACTGGGATCCACTACCGGCATTATGCATTGCATAGGCTTGGCTGGTGCCATGCATTGAAAGGGGAATGGGGACTTTACCGGGAAGCGGAAAGGGAGGTGCTGCACTCCGGGGAACCCTACCTGGATTCGGACCGGCAGTCCCTCGCCGAAGCCCTTGATACCCTGCCCCTGAATACGGCACTGTTAAAAGCCAGGCTGCTATTCGACGGTGGCTTTTACCGGGAGGCGCTTGGGGAGCTTGGGAAATCGCCGGATGGTGGGATGCTTGAAGAAGAGCCAGGGATTCCACTGCTGAGTAGCAGGGATACTATCGAATACCGGTACCGCCTGGCAAGGACCTGGGAGAAGCTGGAAGACCCGGACAAAGCCATGGCGTATTATGAACAGGTCATCGCATACGGCCCTGGTGAAGCATGGTATTTTGTCCCCAATGCGACCCTGCAGCTAGGTATACTGCATGAACGTGCTGGAAATGTGGACCAGGCAATGGGGCATTACCGGACCTGCCTGAAAATCAATAATTCAGCCTATAAAAAAAGCATCGATTATAAAGCCCGGCAGGGCATCCGGAGGTTGGAAAGCCTGTAGAACATCCTCGAAGATAAGCCCGGGTTCTGCCTTTTATGGAACATTTGCATTCCTGCCTGTTGAGGGGAAGAATTCGGCATCTGATACCGCTCGATTTGACCCCGTCTGAAAAGATCACTGAATCTGTTTGTTTTTGATCATGCTGATCAAAATCATCGATTCAGGGCAAACGTTGATCTCTTTTTTCACTATATTTCCAAGTGTTATAAAGAATCAGCAAGTGTCAGATGAACGATTGGTATTGAAAAGGCTGAAGGCCGGGAACATGGATGCATTTGATCTGATTTACCAGGCTTACTGCAAGAAATTGTATTCATTTGCTTTCAGTCTGCTGAAAGATCATAACCAGGCCGAGGAACTTGTGCAGGATGTTTTTGTGACACTGTGGGAAAAACGGGGACTGATTAACACAGATCTTCATTTCGAGAATTATATTTTCACCATTTGCTACAATTCTGCACGTAAGTTCTTCAGGCGAAAGAAAATCGAGAATAAAGTGAAGGATTATCTCCTGAAGAACTCACCGGAGAGCATACCGGAAACCATTAATACGGTAATTTACAATGAATTGATGAGTCTTGTAGACCGGTCCGTTGCTAAATTGCCCCCGAAGCGGAAGGCCGTTTTCATCCTTAGCCGCCAGGAAGGCAAGCAAATAAAGGAGATCGCTGAAAAGTTGAACATTTCATCCCGCACGGCTGAAACTCACCTGACGAAAGCATTGAAATTTATTAAAAAGGAGATGGAAAAAGTATCTCTCCTTGCCCTCCTGTATTTCTACATGTTCATATAGTCTGCCGATGACAGTGCCGTCCGGGCGGCTCAAAGGCAATGATGCTTCAAGGGCCCTTCCAGGCGGCCCTAAAACATATTACTTTCGATCACCAACTTCAGGGTTCTTCAGGGGCTGGTTATAAAAAATACACCACCATGAGTACGTGTATTTGCCTTCTTATGGATATATAATATAGTTGACGATCAAATTTTGAAGACGGATGAATCAAGATTGCAATAAAGAAGCCGTAAAATATTCCATATTAAAAGAATACTTTGAAGGTGATCTCTCTGAGGAGAGAAAACAACAAATAGCTTCCTGGTTTGAGAATCCAGAGTTCGGGTTCAAATTGGAGGCATGCCTGAAAAAACTCTGGGATGAAACGGATCCGGGCAAGGTTGAACCTCCCGCAGGGACGGACATAATACTTGACCGTATTCACCATAAAATAAATATTATTCATTTTGATGAGGCACACCCTGGAGCGCCCATTCAAAAGAAACCTTCCATCACTTTCAATACTGCCCTGAAATACATCTCCAGGGTAGCCGCTGTTATTTTGCTTCCCCTCGTAGTCTACCTGGGATGGGAGGTCATTGACCAGGGAATCTTCCTGAGAAGCCAGACCGAAGTCGTGTACAATGAGATTATCTGTCCCCTGGGTGCGCGAAGCCGGTTTGACCTGCCGGACGGAACCACAGGCTGGCTTAATAATGGCAGCAGTTTGAAGTATCCTTTGAAATTCATGGAAAACAGCAGGGAAGTGGAACTCAGGGGCGAGGCCTACTTTGATGTGTCGCATCATAAAGACCGGCCTTTTGTAATCAATACAAACGGACTGACTGTGAAGGTGTTGGGGACCAGGCTGAACGTCCATGCCTATCCTGACGAACAGTATCAGACGTTTACGCTTGAGGACGGGACTATTGAATTAATGAAGGATGAGCTGACGATATTTAAGATGAAGCCGGGGCAGCATGCCGTATATGCCATGGAAAACGGGGATCAGCTGGTTCTGGAATCAGGGAACATGAAGGGAAAAACCATCGTTATCGGGGAGAAGGAAGAGAACAAAAACCCAGGAGACATGAGGTCAGGCACCTCCGTGAGTAACCAGACATTAAATGGCATGATCAATATAGAATTCAAGGAAACATCCCAGTATACCGACTGGATAAACGGAAAGCTCGTGCTGCGAAATGATCCGATGCCGATCATGTTGAAACGGATCGAACGCTGGTATAATGTCAGGTTCAACATAACGGACGAGAGAATTACCCAATTCAGGTATTGGGCAACTTTCGAGGAAGAAAACCTGGATCAGGTATTGAGGATGATTTCACTGACCGGTCCCATTTCCTTTGAAAAAAGGCCCAGGGAACTGAAGGATGACGGGAGCTTTGACCCAC
>CAZVLG010000386.1:0-8480 GCA_964627835.1 uncultured Bacteroides sp. | reverse complement strand
GTGGGGGAATTCTTTCTGTCACACTACAATATAACCATGCCGGTGCATGGCAGCACATACTCCATCAATGAGGGCAACTACATTAACTTCCCGAAGGGCGTCAAGAAATATATCAAGTACTGCCAGGAAGACGATCCCCCGACGCATCGGCCGTATACCTCCCGGTACATTGGTTCCCTTGTTGCGGATTTTCACCGCAATATGCTGAAAGGCGGGATCTTTATCTATCCCCAAACCATTTTCTATCCCGCGGGGAAACTGCGCCTTACCTACGAATGCAATCCCATCGCCTTCCTTGCCGAACAGGCCGGCGGAATGGCCACCGATGGTCAGGGCACCAGGATCATGGAAATGACCCCGCAATCCATTCACCAGAGGGTGCCTTTTTTCGTAGGTTCTTCGGAAATGATCAATCAGGTGGAAAAATTTATGAAGGATAACTCATAATCATTTATCTTCGCAACCCGGTCCGGACAATGTCATACACCGTTTCCAAAGATTGCCAAACTTTACTTTTATTGAAACCGACCTCAGGAATATGAAACCAGGGGAATTCCTAAGCAATTATCTGAGATCACCGGCATTCGGGCAGCTGGAACAATGGTTGTCAGAGGAGAAGACCAGGATCCTCCACCTGAAGGGGCTGTCCGGCTCCTCCCCTGCACTGGTTGCCGCCGGCATTCTTAAGGATCCCGGGGAAACCCATGTCTTCATCCTGCCGGATAAAGAATCCGCCGCTTATTTCCAGAACGATCTGAATGATTTTCTCGAGGATCCCTTCACCCTGTTTTTTCCTTCTTCCTACAAACGCTCGGTGCAGTATTACCAGAAAAGCAAGGATCAGATCATCCGGCGTACAGAGATACTGAAAAAAGTGAATCAGGACCCGGGGCCCCAAGTGATCATTAGCTACCCGGAAGCGCTCATGGAGAAGATCGTTCCGCGTAACTTTCTGAATGACAATGCATTCATTATTAAAAGGGGGGAGAATCTATCCATGAGCTTCCTGGCAGATTTCCTGGAATCATGCCATTTTCAGCTGGTGGATTTCGTCTATGAACCCGGACAATATTCCCTGAGAGGCAGCATCCTGGATGTTTTTTCCTATTCGGCAAGATTTCCCTACCGGATCGATTTTTTCGGCGAAGAAATCGACTCTATCCGCTCCTTTGATATAGAAAGCCAGCTGTCAATCGAAAAATCGGAGCAGATAAGCCTGATCCCCGACCTGGTCGAACTGCAGGCAGAGGGGGGTGGAGGCAGACAAATCCTGGAACCTTTTACTCAATTCCTGGGTAAGGATGTCATTTACTGGGCCCGTGACCTGTCTTTCATCCGTTACCGGATGGATGATGTCTTTGAACGAACCCGGGGAACGGGCGAAGAGGAGGAGAACCATATTTCGGATGCCAACAAGGCAGATTACCTGATTGACGGCAAACGCTTTTCAGAACTTCTCCAATCCTCCAGAATCATTGAATTCGGTCAGCAGACTTTGTTTCCGCCGGATCAGAGCATCGTATTTAAAACCTCCCCGCAACCATCTTTCAATAAAAATTTCGGACTGCTGGCGGAGGACCTCCAGAAGCGTTCGGAGGAAGGTTATTCAAGCTACATCCTTTCGGATAATCAAAAACAGATAGACCGCCTGAATGCCATATTTGATGACGCCCATGCGGAAGTTGAGTTCCAGACCATGCTGACGTCCCTGCACGAGGGATTTCTTGATCATGAGTTGAAATGCTGTGTGTATACCGATCATCAGATCTTTGACCGATATCACCGCTACCGGCTGCAGGAACATTTTATACGTAAGGAAGGAATCACGATCAGGGAAATTACGGGATTGAATCCGGGTGATTATGTGGTGCATATCGATCACGGGATCGGGCAGTTCGGGGGACTGGAAAAGATCCGTCTTGGCAACCGTGAACAGGAAGCCGTCAAACTTGTGTTCAAGGACCAGGACATCCTTTACGTTAATATCCATTCCCTGCACCGGATATCCAAGTACAAGGGAAAGGACAGTCATCCTCCCAGAGTTTATAAACTTGGGAGCGGGACCTGGCAGAAACTGAAGAACAATGCCAAGAAAAAGGTCAAGGATATTGCCCGCGATCTGATCGATCTGTATGCCAGAAGAAAAGCACAGAAAGGTTTCTCTTTCTCTCCCGACAGTTACCTCCAGAACGAACTCGAGGCATCCTTTATGTATGAGGATACCGAAGACCAGCTCAAGGCTACCAGGGAGATGAAGGAAGGGATGGAGGCAGATTTTCCGATGGATCGACTGGTTTGCGGGGATGTCGGATTTGGAAAAACCGAAGTGGCCATCCGGGGTGCATTCAAAGCAGTTGCCGACAGCAAACAGGTTGCCGTCCTCGTACCCACGACCATCCTGGCACTCCAGCATTATAAGACATTTTCGGAACGCTTGAGGGACTTCCCCTGCAAGGTAGACTATATAAGCCGGCTGAAGAACCCTGCGGCCCAGCGAAAAACCCTGAAAGAACTTTCCGGCGGCGAGACGGACATCATAATCGGCACGCACAGGCTCATCAGTAAGGATATCCGGTTCAAGGACCTGGGCCTGCTCATCATCGATGAAGAACAAAAGTTCGGTGTAGCCATGAAAGAAAAGCTGAAACAGCTTAAACTCAATGTAGACAGCCTGACCCTGACGGCAACACCGATCCCGAGAACCCTTCAACTCTCCCTGATGGGTGCGCGTGACCTTTCCATCATCCGGACACCTCCTCCGAACCGCTACCCGATTGTCACGGAACTGCATAGTTTCAATGAGGACATCATCCGCGAAGCCATATACTGCGAGGTCAGCCGGAACGGCCAGGTATTTTTCATTCATAACAGGATCCAGAACATATCGGAAATAGAAACGCTGGTTAACCGTATCTGCCCGGATGTCAGGATCGTCGTTGCACATGGCCAGATGGAGGGCTCCAGACTGGAAAGGCTGATGCTTGGATTTATCGAAGGGGAATACGATGTCCTTATTTCGACCACCATTATCGAATCCGGACTGGATATTCCCAATGCCAATACCATTGTAATTAACCAGGCGCAGCATTTTGGCCTGAGTGACCTTCATCAGTTGAGGGGAAGGGTAGGCCGGTCAAACCGAAAAGCTTTCTGCTACCTTCTGGCACCTCCCCTGACCCTTCAAACACCGGAAGCTAGACGGAGGCTCAAAGCCATAGAAGAATTTTCTGAGATCGGCAGTGGACTGAACATCGCGATGCAGGATCTGGACATCCGCGGTGCAGGTAATCTCCTGGGGGCAGAACAAAGCGGTTTTATTGCCGAAATCGGATTTGAAACCTATCACCGCATCCTTGATGAAGCTCTGCTGGAACTGAAAGAGGGGGAATACCAGGACCTATTCAAAGACCAGGACAGTGAATCAGTACCCCTTGGATCTTCGAAATACCTGTCTGATTGCCAGATTGATACAGACCTAACCCTATTGTTCCCGGACGAATACATCGGCAACAATTCAGAACGTCTCAGGCTTTACAGGATCCTGGATGATGTCTCGACAGAAGACCGTCTCCTGGCGTTTGAGACGGAACTGGAGGACCGGTTTGGTCCCATTCCGCCCGAAACCAGGGAACTGATCAACGTGGTCCGTTTGCGTTGGCTGGCCATACAACTTGGATTCGAGAAAATCATTTTGAAAAAAAATCAGATGGTCATCCATTTCCTTAGCAATCCCGATTCGGGTTATTTTGCATCCCCGATTTTCAAATCGGTACTGGACTTCATACAGGCCCAGGGAAGGAAATTCAGATTAAAGGAATCAAATGGCAAACTGAGGCTTTCGACCGATTCGATTACATCCATTTCCATGGCCATGGAAGTGCTCAGTAAAATCCTGAACAGCCGCCCAGGCCCCCCTGGCTAAGCGGGGCAGTCCCCGGCTAAACTGCACAAGTCCATTAACACTTCAAATATCTTGTGAAAATATCTTAATTTGTAGCCTGGAATATGTACCTGGTCATTGACATAGGAAATACCTTATATAAGGCAGCCGTCTTCCATTCGGGGGAAATTCTTATCTCGGATCACTGGGGGGAGGGAGACACTGCCCCCTTTCATGATTGGCTCAAGAGGTACCCGGATATTCAGGAAGCCATTATAGCTTCGGTCAGGAAGGAAGATGCAGGTATCCGGAAAGTCCTGAATGAGGCAGGTGTCCGGGTAATGATCCTGGACGAACATACAGCCCTGCCCCTCATCAACCGCTACCGCTCCGTTTCAAGCCTTGGGCGGGACAGGATTGCGGCAGCCGTGGGAGCAAATGCCAGGTTCCCGGGACAAAACCTGCTGGTCATCGATGCTGGCACTGCCATTACCATTGACTTTGTATCCGCCGCCAATGAGTATCTGGGGGGCAATATATCTCCCGGCCTTTCCATGCGCTTCCGTTCCCTGAAGGAGTTTACGGACAATCTTCCCCTGGTAAAACCGTCCGAGATAACCAGAATTCTTGGTGACGATACGGAAAATGCCATACGGGCAGGTGTTCAGCACGGGATAGTATTTGAACTGGATGAATACATAAACCGTTTAAAAAACCGTTATCCTGATCTACGGACTATTATGACAGGTGGGGATGCCATGTTTTTTGATAAGAAATTAAAAAACTTCATCTTTGTGGACCTGGATTTGAACTTGCACGGGCTGTATAGAATTTTAGATTATAATGTTGGTAACTAGGAGGTTTCAGATATTTTTCTTGATGCTATTTGTTTTCGGCCAGATCCTGGCCCAAACCATCGCGGACTCCCCTTACTCCAGGTTTGGACTGGGACTCATGACCCAACCGGGGTTTACACAGAACCGTGCCATGGGCGGTGTCGGACTCGCACTGAGAGACAATAATCATATCAATTACCTTAACCCCGCTTCCTATTCTGCCATCGACAGCATGTCTTTCCTGTTCGATTTCGGCATCGTGGGACACTATACCTATACTGAAAATGCATTGGGCAATGATGAGTACTACGGGATGAATATGGACCACCTGGCTCTATCCTTTCCCATTACCAAATGGTGGGGTGCAAGTATTGCTGTGCTTCCCTACTCAAAAGTCGGGTATTCAATCAAGCAAGAGGATTACAAGGAAAACATCGGCTTTATCGATTATCTATATAAGGGCAACGGAGGTGTAAACCAGCTGAACCTTGGAACCTCTGTGGAATTTTTTAACCGCCTGTCGCTGGGTGTAAATTTCAAATACCTTTTCGGAACCATAGACCTTACCAGGGCCGTAACATTCCCCTTCGATAATACAAGATCCTATACGGAGATCCAGAGCAAAACCGTTATCAGTGATTTCATCGTCGACCTCGGGATCCAGTATTCCCAGGATTTTCTTGAAGATTACAACATCACTGTGGGACTTATTTTTGATAATAAATCCAGCGTTTCAGCCGAAAACAGGGTATTGAAACAGAATTTATTCCCTGGCAGTGCTGCTCAAATCAACGACTCCACCATCCTGGAGCCCATATTTGTCCTGGATGAATCCACGACGAGGGGCAACATCATCATACCAACCAATCTGGGCGCGGGATTATCCTTCAGCTATGCCAACAAGATCCGATTTGGAATCGACTACTACGAGCAGGACTGGTCTGCCTCAAGTTTCTTCTATTCGGAACAACCCCTGACTAAGAGCAATTCGCTGTACAGCGGACTTGAATTTACTCCCGATCCCGAAGCCTTAAGAGGTTACCATAAACGCATTGCATACCGGCTCGGCGGACATTACCAGAATTCTTACCTGAAAATTCAAGGGGAGCAGTTGAAGGATTATGGCATAAGTTTTGGAGTAGGTTTACCGCTGAGGAATACAAAGAGCTCGTTTAATCTGGCATTTGAAGCCGGACGCAGGGGTACACTGGAGAACAATTTGATACGCGAGAATTACATGTTTTTAAGTTTTAGTGTAACTTTGCACGACTTTTGGTTCATCAAAAGAAAGTTCGATTAATTATCAAAGGATGAAAAAGACGTTAATAATTTATCTGTTGACCCTCCTGGTGGGCATGATTTCATTTACGGCTTCAGCTCAGAAAGGAGTGGAAGATGGCAGTCGCTATGGACATGGGGGAGATAGCATCGAATGCATTAAAAATCTTTCACTTTACCGGGAATATGTCAAATATGATAATTATAAGGATGCCCTGGGACCCTGGAAGGAGGTATTCAGCAATTGCCCGCAGGCTACAAAAAATATATACATTGACGGGGCAAGAATGTGGAATGTGTTCATTGACAATGAAAAAGACCCGGCACGCAAGGTCGAAATGATGGATACCCTCAGGTTAATTTATGACCAGCGGATCGAGTATTTCAAGCAGGAAGGATCCGTGCTGGGCAGAAAAGCCGTGGATATTCTCCGGCATCCCGAATACCGTAACGATCCGGACATCCTTGAGGAAGCTTACGGCTACATGAACCGTTCGATTGAGATCCTTAAGAATAAATCATCCGTGGCAGTTGTCGCCACCTTTATGACCAGTTCCATCATGCTGTTCCAGGAGAGCAGGATCAGCGACTTGCAGGTCATCGAGGATTATGCCACCGCAACGGATATCCTTGATTACCAGCTTGCTCATGATCCTGATGATGCCTCACTGTTAAAAGTAAAAGAAGGAAACGATGAGAATTTTATAGCGAGCGGGGCGCCTTCATGCGAATCATTGATAAATTATTTCCAGCCTCAATGGGCAGAGCGAAAGGAGGATCTTTCCTATCTCCGTAGAGTCGTGAGTTTTCTGAGTATCCTGGAATGCGAATCAGAACCACTCTATGCCCAGGCTGCAGAGAAACTTTATGCCAAGGAGCCATCTGCTGAGTCAGCTTTTGGACTGGCAAAGCTCTTTGTCACCAAGGAACAGTACAGTAATGCAATAGGGTACTACCAGGAAGCAATCCGCTCCGAAAAGGAGCCACTTAAAAAAGCCGATTATTATTACCAGCTCGCTTTCGTCACGAATACCAAGATGAACCAACCTGAGAAAGCCAGGTCCTATGCATTGGAGGCCATAAAGCTCAGGCCCGACTGGGGTGACCCCTATATCCTGATCGGGGATGCCTATGCAGGGAGCAAGAATTGCTTTGAGGATGAATTTGAAAAAACCACCGTTTACTGGGTCGCCGTCGACAAATTCGCCAGAGCCAGGGCTGTTGATCCCTCCATAGCAGAAAGAGCAAATGAAAGAATAAATACCTACTCACAGTATTTTCCCGATGTGGAAACTATTTTCTTCTACAGTCTGAAGGAAGGCGACAGCTATACAGTCGGTTGCTGGATCAATGAAACCACAAAAGTCAGGCCCAGGTAAGGAAGCATGCCCGCCGTTCCGGCGAGTTCGTTTATCGCTCTGGAAGAACTGCAGTATTCTGCTGTTCCTGCTGGCAGCAGGTATTTTCCTGCATTCCTGCGAAAATGATCTGGAAAAAATCAAGATCATCACAAGCATTGATCATTTTCCTGATGCTTCCGGGAAGCAGTACGAGATCTTTTATAGTGATTCGTTCCGGGTAAAAGTCAGGATACTGGCACCTGAAATTGAACGGTTTGCACGGGTTGAGGAACCTTACATCAAATTCCCCAAGGGAATGACAGCCTACTTTTACAACGACAGCCTGAAGATCGAAGCTTATATCAAGGCGAAGGACGTGGTTTACTTCGAAAACGATCGCCTCTGGGAAGCCCGGAACAATGTCGAGGGCAGGAACCTGGCAAATGGGAACCAGATCAATACCGAACATATGTTCTGGGATGAACGCAAACATATGATTTATTCCAGCACCCGATCGAGAATCGTAAATGAAGATGGCACCTTTTACGGCGAAAACGGTTTCGAGGCCAGGCAGGACCTTTCCTGGTACAAACTCAAAAAATCCAAAGGAGTTGTGACCCTGAAAGATGAATAACCTGACGATCATAATAATATCCATCCTTTTTTCTGCATTCTTTTCAGGAATGGAGATTGCGTTTATCTCTTCCAACAAGCTTCGCATTGAGCTTGATAAAAAGCAGGGCGTCTTTGGCTCAAGGATCATTTCTATTTTTACCAGCAAGCCGGGAGATTATATAGCAACCATGCTGGTGGGCAATAATATCTCCCTGGTGATCTACGGCATCGTAATGGCCATTTTACTGGAACCGATAATCCTGATTTATACGAACTCGGAACTTGTCATTCTTATCATCCAGACATTCATATCCACATTGATCATTCTTTTTACAGCGGAGTTCCTGCCCAAGACCCTTTTCAGGATCAGTCCAAATACGTCACTGAAGATCTTTTCCATACCCATACTGATCTTTTATGTTCTGCTTTACCCGGTAACCTGGCTTATAATTGTCATTTCGGAATTTATCCTGGCGAAGATCCTGAGGGTCCCGAAACACAAAAGCTCCTACCCCAATGTATTCGGCAAGG
>CAZVLG010000385.1:0-2627 GCA_964627835.1 uncultured Bacteroides sp. | reverse complement strand
CTTGCTGCTTACCCTCTCTTCCTGATTTTCCCGGATCCGGAAGGGTTCGGAAAGTTCATGTCGGATGGCCCCCTGAACTTCATCTCCATGATTGTGCTCCCCATTTCCATTTTCGCCTTTTTTATGATCCTGGCGGGCATTTTATTCGGACGGTTCAATTTCAGGGTCCGCCCCGTTGAGATCCATTCCGATGAACTGCCGCCGGCTTTTGATGGTTTCAGGATAATCCAGATTTCGGATCTGCACCTGGGAAGCCTGCAGGGGCACCAGAACAGGATACGGAAGGTTGTCGAGATGATCAACCGGGAATCTCCCGATCTGATCCTCTTTACCGGAGACCTTGTGAACAACCTGGCAGAGGAGGCAGAGGGTTGGACCGGACTTCTTTCGGAAATAAAGCCGGAAAACGCGAAATATTCCATTCTCGGGAACCATGATTACGGGGAGTACTACAACTGGCCGGACGAGGCATCAAAACTGGAAAACATGAACCGGCTGTACAGGGCCCACCTCGAATCCGGCTTCTCCCTGCTTCTCAACCAATCGGCCAGGATCCGGAAACAGGACCAGGAGATTTTCATCGCAGGGGTGGAGAACTGGGGACTCCCACCCTTCAAACAATACGGAGACCTGGATAGGGCCCTTCGTGATATTCCCGGGGAATCATTTACCATCCTGCTCTCACATGACCCGTCTCACTGGGATGCCGAAGTGGCCTTAAAAACCGGTATACAGCTTACCCTTTCGGGGCATACGCATGGAATGCAATTCGGGATACGTACAAAAAAATTCAGATGGAGTCCCCTGCAGCTTAAATATCCCCGCTGGGTTGGGTTGTACCGGCAGGGAAATCAATACCTGTATGTGAATCCGGGACTTGGTTATATAGGGTATGCAGGCAGGATCTGGATCCCTCCGGAAATCACCCTGATCACGCTCAGGAATTCCACCGGAAATAGCAGTCCCACACAAGGTCAACCCGGCTGAAAACGGGGCCATCCGAATGGGTTTGCAAAAAAGCCCGGAATTGCTTACTGTAGCTAGTAATTCAGGATCACACACTTCCTGATCTCCTGACCTATCCGGATCAGCAGAAGGGATCCCCGGAAACTGCTCAGATCGAGGGTAAGCTGCTTCCTGCCGCGCATATTCCCGGCAAAAACCTGTTCCCCGGTAAGGCTGAAAATCTCAATATTATCCTTTGATGGCCTGCTTGTTTCAATGCTTATGATCCCGCTTGTCGGATTGGGGTAGATACTGAACGCAAATCCCGGGATATCCTGAAGGTTGTTTACGAGCTCCTGGTATTCCCTGATCACCCAGTTTTCGCCAAAATGGTTGTCAAGGGATGGATCAAGGAGACTCAGGACCTTATCGGCAGATCCATTTATATCAGGCCATGGATATAACGGGCTATAGGCAACCTGGTCAAGGACAATCCCCGAACTGTCCGCCACCCGGATGGTTTCACCTTCGTTTGCAAGACTGCCGGAGGACCAGTGGTGCGCAACGGGCCAGTATTCGTCAGCCCCGACACTGCTTACGCTTTTAACCACAAAGATCTTCGTTTTCGCCGGGATCGTGCTTCCAGGAGGGAATGTATACTCAATGCCCATGGAAAGGGTATACCCCGAAATATCAATGACCTGGTCCCTCGGATTATACAGGGTGATGAATTCCGGTTTTTCCGGACTCAGTGTATTATCGTAAAAAATATGGGATATCATCACCTGCGGTTCCCCTCCGGAGGTATGAAATAGCGATCCCATGTCAGAGGGTCTGCCCTGATCATCTGCTGCATTGATAGCGGGAGAAGTGGCCCGCAACCTGAAATCATGCATGGTCGGGGCGATGAAAAGCGGATTCCCGGAAAGGTTGGTTCCGTTTTCAGGGAGCCTGTAATTATCCGAGATGCAGTTGCTTATCTGGATGGTCGAGCGGGTGTCTGCCAGATAGGCTGCGGTATAACTGTTTGAAAGAATGCTGTTTGTAAGCAGGGCATTGCCTCCCGCAGTTCCTATATTTTTTTCATAGCAGGCCACGGGTGTCCCCACACCGTAGAAGGTGCAGTGGTCTATATGGACCCTGCTGGAATCCTTGATGCCCAATCCCAGGTTACAATTTACAAATACGACGTTCCGGACCCTGAGCGTAGAGCGTTGCCCGGCCGACACTCCCTTGTCCGTGATCGTATGAATAAAGACGCTGTCGATCATTACGTTGACCGCCTTTTCACCGATGTCGATGGCATCGCTGTTAAATCCCCTGAAGTTGTAAATCCTGCAATTCCTGATGATACCATCCAGGATCTCATCAAAGTCGATGCCATCCGTGTCCGGGGCATTGTTGCCGATAAATTCACAATTTTCAATTCTTGCGGTCCCGTACTTAACATTGACCAGGTCACCCGTAATCTCAGAATGCAGGGTACTGTTGGTAAGCACAATATCCGAATACCTGGCGGCAACCGGGTTGGCATAGGTATTTGTTACCACTAAATGATCAAGTACCAGAGCTGATTTAAAGGCCGAAACGGCAGCCACATCCCGGTGTGGCAGTGGACCCATGGAAGCATCCTCTATGGTCACGAAATCCAGCTTGCTTGTATCGGTGGCTTCAAGGAAACA
>CAZVLG010000384.1:0-4031 GCA_964627835.1 uncultured Bacteroides sp. | reverse complement strand
GTTCCCCACGGCACGGTCCGCTATCTCTACTACAAATCGTCTTCCCTCGGCCTGATCAGGCCCCTTGTGGCTTACACGCCCCCGGGCTACGAAACGAACACAGACCGGAAATACCCCGTCCTCTACCTGATCCACGGCATGACGGATACCGAGGAGACCTGGATCAAAGTCGGACGGGTGAACCTGATCCTGGACAACCTGATCGCCGGGGGTGAGGCCGAACCCATGATCGTGGTAATGCCCTATGCGAATCCCTACCCGGACCTTCTGAAGAAAGATCCGAACACCGTGATGAACCTGCTGGATACGCAGATGTTCACCCGAGAGATGCTCCGGGAGATAATCCCATTCATCGAACGCGATTTCATGGTTTCCTCCCATGCAGATAACCGCGCCATTGCCGGGTTCTCTCTGGGAGGACGGCAGGCGCTGGCGGCAGGCCTGGGCCACCCGGAAACCTTTTCATGGGTCTGCGGTTATGCCCCGGCGATTTTTGAAAGGGAGTTCGAAGACAGCTTTGAAAACCTCTATGCATCCCCGGAGTCACTCAATAAAAGCCTGAAGCTGCTCTGGCTGGCCTGTGGTAAGGACGACCGCCTGTATGATCCCACAGCGGCCTTTTCGGGAATGATGAAAGAAAAGGGCATCGGGCATGAAAGCTTTTATACGGATGGAGGCCATACCTGGATGAACTGCCGGCTTTTTGTCACCCGGACGGCCCGGATGCTTTTTAAAACAATTGAATGATATGGATCCTGAAGCAAGCCCGCACCTTCCGGTTTACCGTATATTTGCACTGCTCGCGTTATGCCTGATGGCACCATGCATGCTCAGTGCCCAGCTGCCCCGCCTTATCCTGAACGAGGTGTACGTTGATTTTTCCGTGGGTGTGGACCCTCCGCTGGTTAAAACGAAATTCAACGTATACGATCCGGTTGGTCCCACCATGGAACAGTTCGACCGGAACGTGCGGATCATTGACGAGCTGAACATAGAGACCTATCGGATCGAGCTTGGATGGGGCAGGAGGTACTCGGGATTCGGCCTCAACCGGATGATCGGGGGTACGCCCGACAGCCTGGTCTATGATTTCGGTCCGCTCGATCATATGGTTACGGAACTTAAAAAGAGGAATGTCCTTCTGCACGGGGCCTACTGTTACTGTCCCTTCCCCCTGCAGGACACAACCGTGGAGAAATTCCGCGATTCCCGGGCTCCTGATTCCATCGATAAGTGGAAGGAGATCATCCGTACCGTGGCAAAGCATTACCTCGATCTGGGCATACCGTTCGGGGTTGACGAGGTATGGAACGAAGCGGATGGCCTCTATGTGTTCTATTCCGGAACGGAAGAAGAGTTCCGGGAGGTATACCGCTCCACCGCAGAAGCCGTCCTCGAGGTTAACCCGGATGCATACATTGCCGGTCCCGCGTCCGCCCCCGAGCTTGTATGGCACCGGAGCTTCCCGGAATTCGTGGCCAGGGAGGAACTTCCCATGGATGCCTTTACCTTCCATCACTACGGGAGTGCCGAACTGGCCCTGAATTCGATCGATAAGGTCGCCGCAAGCCTGGACCGCTTTCCCCATTTCAAAAAGACCGCTATGGTGATGGACGAATGGCATTCGGCCGACCTGATCGAACCCTGGTGCCGGGACGATGATGTCCGCAGCACTTACGAGGGGGCCTCCCAGCTCCTGCATGATTTCAATATTCTGCTGTCCCGCCCGGAACTCACTTCCGTTAGCTGGGCATGGTACATGGACCCGGCACGGGCCAGGCATACCTGTATGGGACTCATAACCGGTGACGGGCACCGCAAGGCTGTTTTCAATGCCTGGAAGATATACGGGAACATGCCCGTTGACCGGAAACAGGTCCGCGTCATAGGCCCCTTCGAGGCAATGGCATCCGCGGATGATCATAGCATCGGTGTGCTGATCTGGAACCCCGACCCATACCGGCGCCGGATCGATGTGCACCTGGAAAATGCACCATTCAAGCGGGGGAATGTGCGTATTTTCAGGATCGACACCCTGCATGCAAGCTGGGGTGACGGCGGGGAGGAAAACCTGGTTCCCGTTGAATCCTTCGAAAATATCGAAATGACCGCCTGGTCCTGGCTGGATCATATCATCCCCGAGCACGGGGTGATCTACATCGAAGCAGACGATGGAACCGGTATCTCGGAGCTGGATCCTGTCGACGTGGCCAGGGTGATCAAGGTGAATCGTTACTACCCGCAGCGGGGGACCACCTCATACGCCGATTTCGACCGTAAGACATGGATCGCCCGCCTGGGAATGGGGGAGGAACAGAAGGCGGACCAGGAGATCGGAGTGCTGGCCGCGGAGCTGCCCGATATTATGACCGCAGAGATCACCGTGGAAGGCGAGCTTCAAAAACTCAACGCCAACAGCCTTCTTGGCATCCGGGTGGATTATGAGGTCAATGGTGCTTTCACAAAGGCAGTCCTGTTCCACGGGCCTTACCAGGGTACCGATCTGTACAGCAAGGATCGGACTGCCGTGTATCCCTGGGGAACCCGGGAAAAGGCAGAAAGTGTCATGGCCGTCGAGAACCTGGGGAAATTCCGCATCCCCCTCGCGGAGTATGCACCTGCCGGCTGGACAGGTAAGGCACATATCGGCTTTATCATGCACAATGCCGGAGCCGGAACCCGCTCAAGGATCGTGCTGCGCTGAGCGGCATGCACCAAAAAAGACCTCATAAGACAGAGGTTTCCGGTGAATTGATATATCTTTGAGGCTTCCAAGAAAGATCGTACTGTTTTTCCTGCATTTCAAAGAACAAAATGAAAATAACCGGAAGATTATCCAGGATTCTGACTCTTTGTACGCTGGCCGGAATCGCAATAGCATGTTGCCCTGCCGTTCATGCCCAGGACACCAGCCGGTATTCGGTCAAGATGGCCGAATCCGTCATGACATGGAGGCCCTCGGGTTACGGCGGCTGGGATTACGTTACCGGGACCGTCCTGCGGGGTTTCGAGGAGCTCTGGAGGGTCACGGGAGACGAGCGCTATTATGATTACATAAAGAAAACCGTTGACAATGTGATCGGCGAGGACGGGTCCATCAGCGGCTATAATAAGTACGACTATAACCTGGACGAGATCAAGGAAGGCGTCAATCTTCTGCTTCTTTACAAGCAGACGGGGGAAGAGAAATACCGCGTGGCGGCCGGCCTGCTGAGGGAACAGCTCGGGGAGCACCCCAGGACCAACAGCGGGGGCTTCTGGCACAAACAGCGCTATCCCTGGCAGATGTGGCTGGACGGGCTCTACATGGGAAGCCCCTTCTATGCCGAGTACAGCAGCCTTTTTGGTTTTGACGCTGACCTTGACGATGTGGTCCACCAGATCGTGGAAATGGACAGCCATGCCTACGATTCGTCGGCAAAGCTCTTTTACCACGGCTGGGACGAGAGCGGACTGCAATCCTGGGCCGACACGGTGACCGGCACCTCGCCCAGCTTCTGGGGACGTGCGATCGGATGGTATGCCATGGCCATGGTAGACGTGCTGGATTACCTTCCGGCCGATCATCCCGGCAGGGATACGGTCCTCAGCATCTTCAACCGCTTTGCCGAAGGGATCGCCCTGTACCAGGATCCCGATGCAAAGATCTGGTGGCAGGTGGTCGACCAGGTGGGAAGGGATTCGAACTACCTGGAATCCTCCTCGAGCTGCATGTACGTATATGCCCTGGCCAAGGGGGTGCGCCTGGGCTACCTTGATCCGTTCTATAAGGAGGTGGCCCTGAGCGGGTACCAGGGGATACTGGACAACTTCATTGAACCACAGACGGATGGTACGATCGATCTCACTTCGACCTGCCGTACCGCTGGACTCGGGAACGGCCGTGACGGGTCCTACGCCTACTACACCGTTGGCGAAAGCATCGTTTCGAACGACGGGAAAGCGCTCGGGTCCTTTATCACGGCCAGCGTGGAGATCGAAATGATGGATTCCATCTACCCGCCCGGCAACCTGCGGGCCGACACTTTGTT